>JBEIFN010000351.1:0-3372 GCA_040382435.1 Alphaproteobacteria bacterium | reverse complement strand
TTTCGCTCAGCGCGTCGGCCGTCTTCGTCCGGAGGTAGACGATGCCCGCCACCGCCTTCTTCAGCTCGGCGTGCTTGGCGATGCGCTCCTGGATGGCGGCCTCGAATACGGCTGCGGGGTTGGCCGACTCGAGATCGTTGAGGAACAGGCCAAGGAAGCCGTTCCACAGGTTGGCGATGCGTGCGAAGAAGCCCATGGTCACTCCATGATCGCGGGAAGGGTATCGCGTGGCGCGCGTCTCACCAACCGCGCAGTGCGGCTGCGCCCAGCGTCGCGGCGAGGATCCCCCCGAGCGTGCTGGCGGTCGCGAGGGCTGCGGCTTCGGTCCAAGCACCCTGTCGCAGGTGCTCGGCCACCTCGACCGAGAACGTGCTGAACGTTGTGAACCCGCCGAGAACCCCCACGCCCAGCAGCAGGCGCCACGGCTCCCGTGCCGCGAGCGGGCTCGCCAGCAGCGCACCGAGCAGCGCGCTCCCGACGACGTTGATGCCGACCGTCGTCCACGGACCCGGCGCGACCAAGCTCAGCTGCCACCTCGTCCAAGCGCCCACGGCCCCGCCGATCGCGACCCATCCTCCCATCTCGACCCCCCGCGTGGTGGATAGCCGGTCGCAGGGTCGGGCGGCCGTGCTACATCCACGAGGTTGGGGGGACGTCATGGCCGACCAGGGGCCGTTTCAGGTGCTCGAGGTCTTGGGAGATGGGGCGTTCGCGAGCGTCTACGTCGCCCGACGGCGCGACGATCCGCTCCGGCGACTGCTCGCGATCAAGGTGCTCAAGAGCGAGTACCTGAACGATGACAAGATCCTGCATCGGACGCGCGACGAGGCGCGGCTGCTCAGCCAGCTGCACCACCCCAACATCGTCCGCGTCGAGGCCCTGACCGAGGTCGGCCGCGCGCCGGTGTTGGTGATGGAGCTGGTGCAGGGCGTCTCGATCAAGCGCCTGTTGCAGCGCGCGAGCGACGGGGTGCCCGCCGCCGTCGGACTCGAGATCGCGCGCCAGACGGCCGTCGCGCTCCATGCGGCGTACTACCAAGCGATGGGCGTGGACGGTCGACCGCTGCGCGTCATCCACCGCGACATCAAGCCCGGCAACATCCTGCTGAGCATCCACGGCGCGGTCAAGGTGGTGGACTTCGGCATCGCCACCGGGCAGTTTGTCGAGCGCGAGACCCAGACCGAGTCGCTGGTGATGGGGAGCCGCCCGTACATGGCGCCCGAACGCCTCGATGGGCGCGCCGACACGCCCGCGGTCGACATTTACGCGCTCGGCATCACCGCGCTCGAGATGTTCGTCGGACGCGGCGTGAACCTTTCGGTGCGACCCAGCGACCATCAGCGGATCCTCGACGCCACACTCGCCCACGTCGATCCGGCGGGGATGGACCGCGCCTCGGTGGCCGCGCTCCACGCGTTGCTGCGGTCGATGGTCGCGTATGAGCCGACAGACCGGCCGACGGCCGTGGCGGTCGCGACCGAGCTGCGGCGGCTGCTCGATGGGCTGGACCCCGCGCACGCGGTCAACCTCGAGGCGTGGGCGCACGAGGTGGTCGAGCCGTTGTTCCACAAGACGAAGGGGGTCGCTGCGACGGTCACGCAGCTCGAGAACGACGCGCTGTTCTCGAGCATCTTCGGGGCGACCGAGACCGCGCCACGCGCGTCTCGCTTCGGGCGGCGGCCGGCGGCGTTCCTCGGTGGCATCGCAGGCATGCTGGTCGCGCTGCTCGCGTTGGCTTGGCACAAGACGTCGACCGAGGTCCGTTCTGCGGAGCTTCCGCCCGAAAAGCCCCTCGTGCGGTTGTGGTTCCCGGACGGGGTCGACGCCTGGATTGAGGACGAGTTCCTTGGGGAGCCGGGGTCGCTGCGGCTGCCGCCGGGCCGTCACGTGATGCAGGTGGACGACGAAGGGGCCGGTCGCCTGGCGTGCACGGTCGACATCAGCGGGCCGGTGGTCGTGCGCTACATCGAGGTGCGCGGGGTGCCTTCGGTCACCCTCGACGACGGACCCCCGGTGCCGTGCGTAGCTGCTACCGACGAGGGGAGCGGCCGACGCAAAGACCGGGGGCCGGAGGGCGCCGCACGGTAGGCGCGTCGTGGACGCGCAACCGTGGACCTGACGGGCGCAGAGCGCTCCGTCGATCAATCGGTGAACGGCTCAGCCGAACAGCTTCTGCAGCTGCATGCCGAGCGACATGTTCGACACCTTGAGCTTGCCCGTCATGAACATCGTCATCGCGGACGCCGGGCTGTCGAGCAGCTTGCTGAAGTCGTCGCCCGAGCAGGTGACGACGCAGCCGGCGGAGGCGGCGGTGCCTTCGGTGATCTTGCCGCCGTCCTGCGTCAGGTCGACCGTCCAGTTGCCGGCGGTGCCGAGGTTGAACTGGAAGATCGCGTTGATGTTGGTGGCGATCTCGGGCTTCGCCGCGAGCTTCTTGGGGAGGTACTGGGTGAAGAAGCCGTTGATGTCCGCCATGATCGTCTCCAAGGTTTGGCGGCGCGTAGCGCGCTGCGCGGTGCCGATCAAGGGGGGCTGCGACGCGTGCGGGTGCGAGGTGCCACCCAGTCCCAGCGGGTCTCGGTCTCGTCGGGTTGCCATCCCGGCGTGTGATGGTCGACGCTCGCTGCGGCGACCCATTCGCGCAGGGTGGCCGTCCGCAACCCGTAGCGCAGGGCGGTTGCCCACGCCGGGGTCGTGCGCGGTCGCAGCGTGCTGTGGCCCGCGTGGCGCAGGATGAGCTCGCCGAGCTCGTGGAGCCGGTGAGGCGTCGCGCCGCTGAGCGTCCAAGCCGCGTCGGACGGGGTCGCGAGGCGTGCGAGGATGGCCTGGGCCAGCACGTGCGGGGTGGTGGGGCGCAGGCCGCCGAGGTTGGGGAGCCACAGCCCGTGGGGCCGGCGCGCGATCGCGGCGGACAGCTTCACGATCCACGGCGTATCCGGGCCCCACACGGCGCCGACTGCGAGGTGGGGCCCGGGGGCTGCGGGGCGCGCGTGGATGGGCGCTACCGTGAGGCCTACCTGCCGCCCGCTGGCCTGCAGCTCGTCGCAGCGCGCGAGCAGCGCAGCGGTGTGCTCTTCGACGACGACGGTGTGGCAAGCCTCGGCGGCATGCGCGCGCGGTGCGGTGGCCGTCCATGTCCATGGGCCGGCGGACTGAACCTGCCCGACGCGGCGCACCGGGACGCCGAGGGCCGCCAATCCGCGCGCGGTCGCGGTCGCGAGGGCCCCATCGCCGAACACCCACACCGTGGCGTCGGGGCTCACGCTGCGGCGGGGGGGAGCAGCGCCATGGCGCGCAGGAAGGGGGCGACGGTGGGGGCGTCGACGGCGAACAAGCCCGGCTCGCCGTCGTGGTACCCATGCCAGTCCGAGC
>JBEIFN010000350.1:0-3394 GCA_040382435.1 Alphaproteobacteria bacterium | reverse complement strand
GCTGGCGAACACCTCCGACGCGCCGCCCGCAGCGTCTCGGTCCGCGACCGCCGCGACTTCTCGTTCGCCGTGTTCGATGGGCAGGGGCGCCTCGTCGCCAACGCACCCCACGTCCCCGTCCACCTCGGCGCGATGGGCGAGACGGTGCGGGATCTGCTCACGCACGCGCCTGACCCCGAAGGCCGCGCCTGGTTGACGAACGACCCCGCCGCCGGAGGATCGCACCTCCCCGACCTCACGGTGATGACCCCGTTCGTGCACGACGGCGTCCGCTTCGTCGTCGCCAGCCGGGCGCACCACGCCGACGTCGGCGGCAGCACGCCCGGCTCGATGCCCCCGTTCGCGGCACACCGCGACGAGGAGGGCGCGGTGTGGCGCCGCGTGCCCCTCACCGACCCCGACGGCCGCCCGCGCGACCTCGCCGCGGTCGTCGCGCCGAGCCGACAGCCCGAGGTGGTGGCCGACGACCTGCGGGCCCAGATCGCCGCCAACGCGTTCGCGATCGAGGCCCTCGTGAAGCTCGGACCCGGCGCGCTCCTGGCCCGCCGGATGGCGCAGCGCCTCGCGACGGGGCCCCACGTCGTCGCCCGCCTCGCGGCGCGCCTTCGCCCCGGCCGCGCCGCCACGCTGATCGACGGCGTGCCCCTCGTGGTGGCGGTCCGGCCCGAGGGCCACCGGCTCGTCGTCGACCTGACCGGCACCGGCGGCCCGCACCCCGGCAACCGCAACGCGCCCAAAGGCGTGGTTCGCGCCGTGCTGCTGTACGTCCTGCGCGTGCTCGCCGCCGACGACACCCCGCTGCATGAGGGCTTGCTCGACGGGGTCACCCTTCGCATCCCGCCCAACAGCCTCGTGGACCCCCCAGACGACGCGGCGGTCGCTGGGGGCAACGTCGAAACGTCGCAGGCGCTCGCCGACCTGATGATGGCCGCGCTCGACGTGCGCGCCGCGGGCCAAGGCACGATGAACAACCTGACGATCGGCGGCGAGGGGTGGAGCCTGTACGAGACCCTCGGTGGCGGGAGCGGTGCGCGGGAAGGCGCCGACGGCCTGAGCGGCTTGCAGGTCCACATGACGAACACGCACGCGACCGACCCCGAGATCGTGGAGAGGCGCCTGCCGTTGCGGCTGAAGCGGTTCGCGTTGCGGCGCGACACCGGCGGGGCCGGCCGCTGGCGCGGTGGCGACGGCGTGGTGCGCACGTGGGAGCTGCTCGCGCCGGCCACAGCAGCCTGCCTCGCCAGCCGCCGTGACACGGGCGCACCGGGCGCGCACGGGGGGGGCAGCGGAGGCGTGGGCGCCCAACATCTGCGGCGGTCGGGCACGACGATCGCTTGGGACGGCGCCCCGGTGCGGCTCTCGCCGGGTGACCTCGTCGAGGTCTGCAGCCCGGGCGGCGGTGGTTGGGGCGCCCCGCCCGCCGAAGCCCAGCCGACGGGATACGCCACCCCCGTGGAGCCGACGTGACCCCTTCCCCGACCACCCGTGGCCCCGTCGCCGCGTTCCTCTCGCCCGTCCTCGCCGTTGTGCGCGCCGTGGTCGTCTTCGTCGTCGTCCAGCCCCTTGCCGCGATCGCGCGCATCGTCATCCGCCGTCGCCTCGCGGGCTACCGCATCCGGGTCAACCACAGTGACCCGCTGCGGCCGCTCCAGCTCCCCGACACCTCGCCCCGCCGCGTGCTGGTGGTTGGCGGCGGCATCGCGGGGTTCTCCGCCGCTTCCACGCTGAGCGAGCGCGGCTTTCAGGTCGACGTGGTCGAAAAGCAGGCGTGGCTGGGGGGCAAGCTCGGCGCCTGGGAGGAGACGTTCGCCGACGGCGAGACGCACGGCGTAGAGCACGGCTTCCACGCGTTCTTCGGGTCGTACTACAACCTGCTCGGCTTCCTCGACCGGCTCGGCATCACGCGCACGTTCAAGGAGGTCGCCGACTACCGGATTCTGCTGCTCGACGGCTCACAGATGGGGTTCACCAACCTCGAGCGCACGCCGTGGCTCAACATGTTCCACATCGTCGCGAAGGGCATCTTCCCTTGGTTCGACTTTGTGAAGAACCCGCAACACCGCCTGCTCAACGTGCTCGCCAACTACGAGCAGCGCAGCACCTACGCCGCGCTCGACCAGACGAGCTTCCATGCCTTCTCCGCGAGCGTGGCGCTCCCCGAGCGGATGACGCTGATGTTCAATACGTTCAGCCGCGCGTTCTTCGCCCGGCCCGAGCAGATGAGCATGGCCGCGCTTCTCCAGAGCTTCCACCTCTACTACCTCTCGAACGAGGGCGGTCTGCTCTACACCTACCCCACCGAGGACCACCGGCTCTCGATCCTCGCGCCGATCGAAGCCCACCTCCTACGCCAGGGTTGCACGATCCGCCGCAGCACCGAGGTCCGTGACCTCAGCCGCCTCCCCGACGGTCGCTTCTCGTGGGACGGCGGCACCTACGACCACGTCGTGCTCGCGACCGACGGCCGCGGCGTGATCGACGTCCTCGAAAACAGCCCGGTCGGCCGGGAAGAGCCTGGCTTGCTCGAGGATCTACGCGCGATCAAGCCCGTGAACCGCTACGCCAACCTGCGCGTGTGGCTCGATCGCGACGACCGCACCGACCACCCGGTGTTCACCGTCGTCCAAAAGCGCAAGGCACTCGACTCGATCAGCTTCTACCACCGCTGCGAGGACACCTCGGCCGCCTGGGCGCGCAAGCACGGTGGCGCGGTGATCGAGCTGCACGCCTACCAGCTCCCCGCCGACATGACCGACCCGGCCGAGATCCGCGACGCGTTGCTCGACGACCTGCGGCACTTCGTCCCCTCGCTTCGTGACGCCCAAGTGGTGCGCGAGCACATGCAGGTTCGTGACGACTTCTCCGCGTTCTTCGTGGGCCATCACGCCCGACGCCCGACCACGGCCCAAGGACCCGACGGCGTCCGCCTCGCGGGCGACTGGGTCAAGCTGCCGGTGCCAGCGATGCTGATGGAAGGCGCGTTCACGTCCGGCCTGTACGCTGCGAACGACATCCTGCGCGCCGAGGGGCTGCGCGAGGCGCCGATCCACTCGGTCCCGCTCCGCGGCATCGGGTGGGGCAACCCTGCGCGTCCCGGCCAGCTCCCCGCCGGCGCGCGGGCCTGACCCGCGATGTGGGCGTTCGCGATCGCGCTCGCCGCCGCTGCGCCGACGGGCCGACCGCTCGCCACGGCGCCGCTGTGGCGCATGTCGGTCGACGAACCCCGCGTCTACGTCGCGATCGACCTGCCCGACGGCCGCGAAGGCCTGTTCCTCGTCGACACCGGCAGCGATCGCACCCTCGTCGCGTCCGAGACGGCGACGCGTCTCGGGTTGGAGCGGCGCGGCCGCGTCACCCTCCAAGGCCTGCTGGCGCGTGACGAGCTGTCGACCGC
>JBEIFN010000349.1:0-3399 GCA_040382435.1 Alphaproteobacteria bacterium | reverse complement strand
GGGCGTCGTCGCTGCGGCGGATGCCTTCGTCGCGCGCGGGGCGACCGTCCTCGGTGAGGTGACGCTCGGCCCCGCTTCGAGCGTGTGGTTCGGGGCCGTGTTGCGGGCCGACACGATGCCGATTGTGGTGGGCGCGCGGTCGAACATCCAAGACGGTAGCGTGTTGCATGGCGACGCCGGAGAGCCGCTGCACATCGGCGAGGGCTGCACGATCGGCCATGGCGTGGTGCTTCATTCGTGCGTCATCGAGGATGGCGCCCTGATAGGCATGGGCGCGACCGTCCTCAACGGCGCGCGGATCGGCAGCCGCAGTATGGTCGGCGCGGGCGCGCTCGTCACGCCGGGCAAGGTGTTCCCGCCCGAGCACCTGATCTTGGGAAGCCCGGCGCGCGCGGTGCGGCGGCTGCGCGAGGACGAGATCGCGGATCTCGCGGTGTCGGCGCAGCACTACGTCGACGCCGGCGCGGAATACGCTGCCGCGGGCTGGGGCCTCGCGCCTGCCGGCAAGGGCGACGCAACCTGACGGGCTTTGGACAGGCGATCGGGCTTCACCGCGGTTACCGCTCCGCCCGGAAGGTTGTTCATGCGCGCACGTAGGTGGATGCTGGGGTGGGCCTGGGGTTCGGTCGCGCTGGCGGCCGAAACGGTGACGCCACCGTCGCCCGCCCCGACGGCGCCCGCGCCGGTCGTCTCGGCGCCGCCCGTCGAGGACGACGGCACCCCGACGATCACCATCGTGGGCGACCGATTCGCGCGGTGGGACCGAACCCGCTGGTACGCCGAGATGCAGCTCGGTTTTCCCTTGCCGTTCCCGCTGTATGCCGCCCGGAACAACGAAGTCCGCGTCACCGCGCTTCAGGTGCGGACCGAGCTTTTCTGCGAGAAGGCCTTCCGCCGAGGGAAGAAGGGCTTCGAGGTCCACTGCGATGTGCGCGATCTCGGCTTGCAGGCGGTGGTCTTCGATCAGGTCGCTCCGCACGCCCAAGAGGTCCTCGACGAGTACGATCGCAAGATCTCCGAGGCCGACCTCATCCTGTTCGCGAGCGACGACGGCCGGATCAACGACGTCGGCTTTGAGGGGTTCGAGGCGTCGAACAACCGCGAGCTGACGCAGCGGGAGGGGGCGCGCCAGCTGATGCTGCGCCTGATCTCCGGCTTTCACATGAAGGTTCCCAAGCCCGAGAACACCTACGACGGCCAATGGGTCGAGCACAACCCGGCGCTGCTGCGGCTTCCGGTCGTCAACCAAGTCAACGGCATGTCCTTCTCGCCCGAGGGCAAGGGCGGCTCGGTGCAGTACGAGACGTTCACGTCGATGGGGTCGAGCTACGTCGTCCATCAGATCGACCGCTACAAGGGCCATCAAGTCGTCCAGTCCGAAGGCAAGGGGCTGGTGACCGACGGTGCTGAGAACGAAGATCAAGGCAACCAGTACCTCGTCACCCTCCACGGCGTCGCGCTGTACGACCCGTCGTCGGGGATCATGACCGAGCGCGTCTACGCCGTCACGGGCGAGACGACGGCTTCGTCGCGGCTCGCCGATGGATGGGGAGGCTCGCTGTACTTCCACTCTGGCCGCCTTCAGAAGCTCGCGGACGAAGCACCGAAGGCGGTGGTCGGTCCGACGCGCCGTGTCGCGCCCCCGGGTGCGCCCGCGACCGATGCGCTGCCTGCTTGGGTGCCGATGGAGTGACGGCGTTTTGTCGCCGTCCAACGGGGGGATTCGGACGTCGCTCGCGGCGATGTTGGCTTTTTGTCACGCGGCCTTGCGAACCGCCTCGGACGGCTCTACCATCAAACCAACCCACTGGTCGGTTTTGGAGGTGGTCATGCGCGGCGCTGCGACCCTTCACGACACCTTGCGCGATGTGCTGCTCGCGACCGACGAGTCCGACGCGGCGCAGTGGGTCGAGGTCCAGCGCGCCGTCCGTCATCGTCCGGCCGTGGTCCACCTGATCGAGGACGACTGTTCGACCGACGAGGCGCTGGCTTACGCGCGCACCTTGTGGGAGCTCGGGCGCGACGACGAGACCGACGAGGTGTTGGAAGCGGTGCTCGATGCGGCGTTTGGTGGGCACGACCCGTCGTCGGTGGGGCGCTGGCCGCAAGGGTCTCGGCCGCTCGGCTCTCAGTACGCTCTGGGGCTGGGCGCGCGTCGGCTCGCGGAGGGTTGAGCGCCTTCAGCGCCAGGCTTTGGCCTCTGCGCGTGCGGCGCTGACGACGGCGTCTTGGATCTCGACCGTCTGCGTCGAGTGGCCAGTGTCGTCGAGGACGTCGATCTGCCAGGTTCCCGGCGACAGCGGGCCGACGCGCGTGGTGCCGGCGGCGCTGCACGGTGCGCGCACGAACGTGGTGGTTGGCTTGGACGTTGCCCGGCCAGGTTCGCGGATCGCCCAGACCTCGCAGCGGCTCGGGGTTCCCGTGAGGTCGAGGGCGCCGCCGAGGCCGCGATGGTCGATCCAAGCGACGTCCTCGGTGCTCGCGACGCCGACGGCGAGGCCGCCCCCGAGGACGACCGCGGCGGTGTCGGCGGGTCGGTCGCAGACGGCGCGGCCCTTGGTGTCGTGGCGGCAGGGGAACTCGGCGCCGCCGACCTGAATCCGTGGCACCTCCTCGCATCGATCCGCAGCGTGGCCGGCGCACCGGACCTCAAGCGGTCGGCTGGGCTGCAGACGGACCTCACCCGACGCCGACGGGACCGCCGGAACGTGACCGACCGCGCGTGCGAAGATCGGGGCGTCGACGTCGGGCCAAACGAGGTCGAGCGCGCCCTCGGCGTCGGTTGGGAGCGGACCCCAAGGGGTGTCGACGACGCCCAGGAGCGGGTTTCCGTTCGCGTCCTGGACACGGACCGCGCGGGTGGGGCCGGGCTGCATGTTCACCGTCCAAACCCCCGCAGCGCCGGTGTCGCCCCAGGTTCCGATGTCGGTGGGGCCGAGCACCGTGAGGCTCTGCGCGTCACAGGGGATGGCGAGCGTCCCCGGCGCGAGGTCACCCAGTCGCTCCCAACCGCGTGGCGTCTGGGCGAGTACCCAGCGCGGAGCGTCGTCTCCCCAGGTGACCTCGTGCGCGCATTGCGCCGCGGTCACGAGATGGATGTCGCGCATGTTCATCCGCAGCTGCGCCCCTGCGGGGCCGAGGACCGTGAACTTGGGCGGGACACCGACGCAGGAGCGTTCGGGCCAGCTCCAACGCCCGCCGAGGTGGATCGCGCCTGGGCCGGGGAGCAGGATCTGGTAGCGGCCGACGGCATCGGAGGTCACGGGGGCATTCGCACCTTCGCCGTAGACCTGGACGCCGCCCACAGGGTGGCCGAGGGGCGAGAAGATCGTTCCAAGGACGCGCATCTCGGTGGGGAGGCCCTCGCAGGTCTCCGCGGGCGCGTCGAGGTCGCCCGCT
>JBEIFN010000348.1:0-3407 GCA_040382435.1 Alphaproteobacteria bacterium | reverse complement strand
GATCAGGCACAGCATCGCGTAGACGGTGCCCGACATGTAGCCGACGACGGTCGCGCCCGTCCAAGAGCCGGGGTCCCGCTGGTAGACCGCGCCGCAGGTGGGGCACTTGGCGTGGAGCTCGAAGGCTCCCTTGAACAGGGCACCTTCTTGGCAGATCGGGCAGCGGCCCGAGAACAGCGTGGTGGCGAGCGACGACATGGTGCGCCTCGGGGGAGAGGGAGAGACGGAGCGGCTCAGGGCGTCCAAGCGGCGACGGCGGTGTCGAGGCGGCCGAGCGCGTCGAGGCGGTCGAGGAGCGCGAGGCTCTCGCCGATGCCCGGGCTGACGGCGACGCCGGTCAGCGCGATGCGAATCGGCTGGGCCACCTTGCCCATGCCGATGCCGCGGTCGGTGCAGAAGGCGGCGAGCGCCTCCTCGATCGCCGCAGGCGTCCAGACGACCTCGGTGAGCGCGTCGCGGACGGCGGCGAGCGGTCCCCATGCCTCGGTCTTGGTGACGTGCTTGGCGACGGCGGCGGCGTCGTAGGTGGTGGGCGCCGTCAACGTCCAAGCCGCGGCCTTGTCGAGGTCGGCGAGCGTCGACAGGCGGGCTTGGTACAGCGCGAGAACGCGCGACCGCTGTGCGCGCGACACGCCGGCGAAGGGCGAGGTGGGCACGACCTCGATCCATTGGTCGTGGACGTCGAGCAGGCGTTCGATCGTGGCGGCGCGGATGTGGTCGGCGTTGATCGAGGTGAGCTTGACCGCGTCGAAGCGCGCTGGGCTCGTGTTGACCTGAGCGACAGAAAAGCGCGCCACCAGGCCGTCGAGCGTGAAGAACTCGGTGTCGTCGCCAGGGCTCCAGCCGAGCAGCGCGAGGTAGTTGAGCAGCGCCTCGGGCAGGTAGCCGCGCTTGCGAAAGTCCATCACCTCGATCATCGGCAGCTCGACACCGAGCGCGGCCGCGACAGCCTCTGCGGTCGGGACGTCGTCGTGCTTCTTGGCGAGGAACGCTTCGAAGTTGTCGGTTCCGAGGCCCGCGCGTCCCGCGAGGTCGGCGGCGAGGGTGCCGCTCGCGATCGCTTGGCGGGCGGCCTCGCGCGCGGTCTTGGCCTTGTCGCGCTTGCTCATCTTGGACCCGGACGGGTTGAAGATCAGCGGCAGGTGGCCGTGCAGCGGGGGCGACCAGCCGAGCGCCTCGTACAGGCCGAGGTGCTTGGGCGTGTTCATCAGGTGCTCTTGGCCGCGCAGGATCTCGGTGACACCCATCAGGTGGTCGTCGATCACGACGGCGAAGTGGTAGGTCGGGAAGCCGTCGGTCTTGCCGACGACGATGTCTTCGAGCTCGGACGCGGCGACGCGAACCTCTCCGAGGATCTCGTCGTGAACGACGATGTCGTGGCTCGGGGCGGCGAGGCGCAGGACCGGCACCCGGCCTTGCTCGCGGAACGTCGCGAGCTCGTCGTCGGCGTAGGCGCGACGCTTGTAGCGGAACGAGGTCTTGGCCTCGGTCGCGGCGGCGCGGAGGGCTTCGAGCTCGGCGGGCGTCTCCCACGCTTCGTAGACGTGGCCGGCGGCGCGGAGCGCGTCGAGGTGTGCCCGGTAGATCGGGAGGCGTGCCGACTGAAAATACGGTCCGGTTCCGGCCTCCTCGCGGTCGGGCCCTTCGTCCCAGTCGAGACCGAGCCAGCGCAGGTCGCGGACGAGACCGTGGGCGGCGGCTTCGGTGGAGCGCGCTTGGTCGGTGTCCTCGATGCGCAGCAAGAAGCGCCCGCCGCGCTGACGCGCCACCAGCAGGCAGTACAGCGCGGTGCGGGCGCCGCCGACGTGGAGGGAGCCCGTGGGGGACGGCGCGAAGCGGGTACGGACGGTCATGGAGGCCTCAGCGGGGCCGCCTTGTAACCTCCTGCGGTGCGTAGGGCTGGCGACGACGCCTCCGCGCGCTCGGCCTACCGTGGCCACGCCGGGAGGACGCCCTCGATCCAGCCTGCGGCGCGCGCTGCGATGTCGAACCGGACGCGTCCCTCGCGCGCGCCCTGAGCGAGGCGGTCGACCCAGTGATCATCGTGGGCGAGGCGCTCGAGGACGTCGCCGAGCAAGTGTGGGGCGTCTTCGGGCACGAGGATGCCGTCGACGCCGTGGACGACGTGGTCGGTGAGGCCCCACGCGTCGGTGCCGACGACCGGTCGGCCGAGCGCGAGCGTGGCGATGCTGACGCCCGCGGCCCCGTCGGCGGAAGGTTGCACCGGCACCACCACTGCGCGGGCCGACTGGAGCGTTCGTAGCAGCGTCGTGAGGGGGACCTCGCCGCGGTGGTCCCACGCACGGGCCGCATCGGGCGGAGGTTGACGGCCGTGAACGACGATCGGCGGCACCTCGCGACCGTCGAGCGCTTCGGCCAGCCGGTGGAGCGCCCGGGCCTGGTTGCCAGCGGTGACGAACGCACGCTGCGACGCCGCGGGCGCGCCTTCGGGAAGGTCGGCCAGCGCGAGGGGATAGGGGGACCAGACGACACGGTCGAGCGGGACGCCGACGTCGAGGTAGCGCGCGACGTACCCGGGGAACGCGCTGTGCAGCACGAAGCGGTCGGGGGCGGCGCGCCACGCGGGCAACAGCGCCTCGACGCCTTGGAGCATGTGCAGGTCCAGGACATGCAGGCGCACATGCGCGGGCAGGCGGTCGGCGACCCGTGCCGCGATCGCCGGATGCGGGACGATCCACGTGGGCGCCGCGTGCCAAGGCACGCTGTCGAGGAACGCCTCGCCGAACCGTCGCGCGACGTCGGCCCGTCGGCCGCTCCGTGTCAGCGCGTCAGGCCCGCCTTGCCACTCGAACCGATCGGCGTCGGGCGGCGGCGATCCCGGTCCTGCGCCGGGCGCGGTGGGCGCGTACAGGTTCCACGGAGGGTCCCACACGCTCTCGACGTGCACCGTCGCGCCAGCACCGCGCAGGGCCGCGGCGAGTGCCGGGAGCGTGCTCCGCGGCAAGATCGGGTCGTCGATCGCGGGGACCAACACGCCGACGTCGGTCCCGAGGCCCGCGAAACGCTGCGTGACGCGCGGCACCGCCCGCCACGGACCGAGGAGTGCGACGTCAGAAGCCGCCGGGCCCTCGGCCACCGCGCCGCTGCCCCCGGCCCATGCGCCGGCGCGGCGTGCTCGGATCCAAGCGGCGGTGAGGGGCTGTGGCGGTCCGGTGAGGGTCACCGGCGGAACGTGGAGGGCGTCGAGCCGCAGCTCGGTGGCGGATCCGGCGAACCGAGGCAGCAAGCGTTGAAAGAACGCGGCGAGGTGTCGCGCCGGAGGGGGGTCGTCCGGGTGCGGGGCAAGCCGCACGGTGGCGGCTTGGTCGAGGAGCGGCTCGATCCCCCCGAGCCAGCGTTCGAGCTCACGGAAGGCGAGACGCACCTCGACCTCGACGCGCGTGGTG
>JBEIFN010000347.1:0-3415 GCA_040382435.1 Alphaproteobacteria bacterium | reverse complement strand
GCCTGCTGCTCAACGAAAGCGGCGTGTTTCGCGCCGACCTCGGCGCGCTCGGGCTCGACCACCCCGTCGGCGCGATGGGGCTCGCGATCGGCGACGTCGACCGCGATGGCTTCGAGGACGCCGCCGTGGTGGCGTGGGACGTGAACCAGTTGTTCCTGTCCAAGCCGCAGGGCTGGTTCGACGCGGCCGCCGCGCGCGGCATCCTCGGAGAGGAGGACCAACACGTCGCTTGGGGGTCGGAGTTCCTCGATGCCAACAACGACGGCCGCCTCGATCTGCTGGTCAACTACGGCTACGTCGACACGCACTTCGGCCAGTTGAACCCCGAGAGCCAGGCCGATGCGCTGCTCCTACAGCGAGCGGACGGCACGTTCCACGAGGGCGCGATCGCGCGCGCGTTCGCGGACGAGGGGCCCACGCGCGGCGCGGCCATCGGCGACGTCAACGGCGACGGTTGGCTGGACGTCCTCAAGGTCATCCCGGATGGCCGCGTCACCCTCGCGACGGCCCGCTGCGACCTTGACGCGTGGGTCGCGATCACCGTGCAACAGCCGGCGCCGAACCGCGACGCCGTCGGCGCGACGGTGGAGGTGATCGCAGAGGACGGCCGCCGGATCGGCCGCGTCCGTGCTGGGGGGACCGGCTTTGGAAGCGGCGCCCCTCGACCCGTGCACATCGGGCTCGGCGCCCAAGACGCGCCGGTGACTGTGGTCGTTCGGTGGCCCGACGGCGCGATCTCCACGCTCTCCGACGTCCCGACTCGCGCCTACCACACCGTGATCCGGGATCCCGCGCCCTGACGACCGTTCGTCGCCGCTGCGCGGGGTTAAGCCCCACGGGGAGGTTCGATGCGGCTATACGGATACTGGCGGAGCTCGGCGTCGTGGCGGGTGCGAATCGGCTTGCACCTCAAAGGGATCGCGTTCGAGAACGTCCCCGTCCATCTCGTACGTGACGGCGGGGAGCAGCGCAGCGCCACCCACCGCGCGCGCAACCCCCTCGCCCAGGTGCCTGTCCTCGAACTCGATGACGGGCGGTACCTGAGCCAGTCCCTCGCCATCCTCCGCTACCTCGACGGCATCGTCGCCGAACCGCGCCTGTTTCCGCTCGACGACGTCCAAGCCGCGAACGTGTTGATGCTGGCCGAGGTCGTCAACTCCGGCATTCAACCCCTACAGAACCTCTCGGTGGGGCAGAAGATCGCATCACTCGGCGGCAACAACACCGCGTGGTTCGCCGAGGTGATCCACAACGGGCTCGTCGGACTCGAAGCGATGGCTGAGCCGCTCGCCGGCCGCGTCCTCGTCGGCGACACGGTGTCGGTCGCCGACATCTGCCTCGTGCCGCAGCTGTACAACGCGCGTCGGTTCGACGTCTCCCTCGAACCCTTCCCGACGCTGCGCGCCGTCGAAGCCGCCTGCGTCGTCCTGCCCGCCTTCCAAGCCGCGCACCCCGACGTCCAGCCGGACGCGACGCCCTGACGCCGAGGCCGTGCGCTACTTGCGAACGGCCCCGACGACCTCCCAGCCGTCGATCTCGACCTCGCCGGTCGACGCCGCGAAACGCAGGCACATCTGGGCCGTCGCCGCGGCCGACGGCGGTGCGAGCGGCACCTCGACCCACTGCCAGTCGGCCGCGGAGGGGAGCAACGCCACGTCCTGGAACGGCTTGCCGTCGTCACGCTTGAGCGGCGGGCCGTCGGCGGTGAAGTACGTCGCGTCGACGCGGAGCGTCTGCTGTTTGTTGCCCTGGACCCGCACGGGTCGAACATGCAGCCGGGCGGTCGCGGCACCGTCCACGTGGAACCTACCCGGACAGATGCGCGTCGCCGCCGCCACCGTGGAGGTCAAGCGCAGTCCCGGGCCCGAAGGCCCCTGGAACGGCACGACCGCGCCATCGCCGGGGTTGGTCTCGAAGTACACAGGCTGGAGAAGGTTCTTCGGGTCGATGCGGAGCGTCGTGACGTCGAACACCATCTTGCCGGCCTGACCGCCCCCTGCAGCGTCGCCGATGGCTTGGCCCCCGACCCCCGGCAGCGACGCCTGCGCCTTCGCCAGCGCCTCGTCGGCCTCCGTCAGGCCGAGTCCGGTCACGAGCAGGTAGGGCGCCGAGGATGGCGTGGTCAGCGTCAACGAGAACGACTGCGCGCCAGCACGGATCGGCTGCGCGAGCGGGAGCTGGACCAACGGTGAGAGGTCGCGAAGGGCGACCTCCCCGTCGTAGACGACAACCCCATCGACCTCCGCGTGCACCCTGCCGACCGCATCTCCGGGCTCGCTCACCAGCGACGTCGCTGCGAGCTCGAGGACGCCGAGGTCTGCGGGCAACGAGCCGAGCTTGGGCACCGCGACGGTCACGGCGTCTCCGGGGTACACCCACGCCGCCTGCGCGCACGACCGCCACGGGTCGAGGTAGGCGGTGTAGGCACGACCGTTCGTCGAAGGATCGGTGTTGTCCGACGCCGTGAAGAAGAAGGCGTCCGCTTGAAGCGCCACAGCCCCCTTGCCGACCGATTTGACGAGCTCCACAGGCTGAAGCGGGTTGCCGAGCGGGATGCCGTTCTCGGCGAGCCACAGCGGCGAACAGCCGCCGATCTGCGAGGCCTCTCGAACCGACTTCGGCGCGAGCGCGGCGAAGGCGCCGAGCTTGATGCGCGCCTTGGGATGCGGCGTCGCCTCCTTGTCGGGCTTGATCTCAGGCGGGACGCTCAGCGTCGGCGGCGCGTTGGACGCCACGATCGTCCGATCGGGGAAGGGTCCGCCGAGGATGCGCAACGAGGCCCGGCCGCCGCCTCGCCCGAGGACGGGCGTCGCGAAGGCTCCCTCGCCGACGGCCACGTTGCGCAGCAGCAGGGCGCCTCCTCCGGGCGCCGCCGAGATCCGGATCGTCCAAGGTCCGGTCGGGGCCGCGAGCGCAGCAGAGCCTTTGGGCTTGCCGCCCACCATCTCCAGCTCGAACCGCTCCGCGCCGACCTCCACCGTCCAAGGCCCGGGGCCACCGACCGCGAGGCCGTCGACACTGACGCCAAAAGCCCCCCGCGCCGGATCCCACGGCTCGTCGAACGCGAGCGTGACCACCGTGCCCGGGTAGACCCAGTAGGCCGCGGCGGGTTGGTTGCGTTCCTTCATCGTCGACGGGAAGGCGGTGTCCCAGCCGAGGCGAAGGTCAACCCCGTCCAGCGTCCCCCCCTTTGGCGAGATCAGCACACCGGTGTTGCCGTGGACGAAGCTCCCGTCACACGCTTGCGCCTCGCCCTTCACGTGGGGCGTCAGGGCTTCGTTACCGGCCCAGACGCGCAGCGGTGAGGCATCCGCGAGTCCGAACCGGTCGTACAGCGTCTTGTTCGCGTAGGCCTCCAAGGCCGGCATCGGAAGGAGGAACTGGCAGTCGCGCTGCGGGCGCGGCGCCGGCGGCG
>JBEIFN010000346.1:0-3418 GCA_040382435.1 Alphaproteobacteria bacterium | reverse complement strand
GGCCCGCGGCCGCGGCGTTCCTCGACCTGCCGTCGAGCCTCGCGTTCGATGCGGATCGCACGATGTACATCATGGACCAAGCGAATCAGGTGGTGCGTCGCATCTCGCCTGAGGGCGTGATCGACACCTTCGCGGGCATCGTCGAGGAGCGTACCATCGGCACCAAGCCCGACGGCTCGCCGCTCACCGACATCAAGGGCTGGCCTGGCTACGAGGGCGACGGTGGGCCCAAGGAGCTCGCCCGTTTCCACGCCACGGTGGGCCAGGCGGCCGACCCGTCGAGCCGCATCGCGCTCGCCAACGGCAAGCTGTTCATCGCCGACACCGAAAACCACCTGATCCGGGCCATCGACCTAGAGACCGGCTTGGTGGACCGCGTGGTCGGTAAGGTCGAGACCCGGACGGGGGACTTCGACGGCAACCCCACGACCGCCGAGACCACCGAGACCCGTGGCTTCCCGGGCTACTCCGGGGACGGCGGTCCCGCGACCGAGGCCGCGCTCGCCGGTCCGCGCGACCTCGAGGTCCTGCCCGACGGCACGATCTACATCGCCGACACCCTCAACCACTGCATCCGCAAGGTCGATCCTGCTGGGATCACCTCGACGGTCGCGGGTGTCTGTGGCCAGCAGGGTTTTGCGGGTGACAACGGCCCGGCCTCCGAAGCGCTCCTCGACAAGCCGTACGGCATCGAGATCGCGCCGGACGGTGCGCTGATCATCGCCGACACCGGCAACCAGGTGTTCCGCCGCGTCGTCCCCTGATCGAACGACGCGTCTCCGGGCCCCGTGTGCTGCCGTGCGACATTCCGTCGCACGACGCCACGGGGCCCGCTGGCTAGGTGGGAACGGGAGGCTGGATGCGGCGGTGGCTCGGGCTGTTGGCGGCGCTTGGGGTGGGCTGCGCGTCCCCCTGCGAGCGTCCGGGCGCGCTCTGTACGGTGGCGGGCGAGCTTGGGACCAACGGGTTCAACGGCGATGGCCTCGCGGCGCGTCGCACGTGGTTGTACTACCCCTCGGCGATCGCGTTCGATGCGCAGGGTCGCCTTTGGGTCGATGACTTCAACAACATGCGGATCCGGCGCCTCGATGACGATGGGCGGCTGACGACGCACGCCGGCAACGGTACGCACGCGTATGCGACCCCGGGCGCGCCGTTTCTGGAGTCGGCGCTCGAAAACCCCGTCGACATCGCGATCGCGGGCGACGATGCCCTGTTTGTCGCGGAGTTGCATTCGGGGCGTATCTTGCGCCTCGCGGACGCGGACGTCGGCATCGAGGTCGTGGCGGGGGACGGCAACGTAGGTTTTGCCGGGGATGACGGCCCTGCGACGCTGGCGTCGCTCTCCGAGTCGGCCGGGGTGGCGGTCGACGAGGCGGGCGTGGTCTACATCAGCGACACCGAGAACCACCGCATTCGTGCGGTCGGCACCGATGGCGTGATCCGGACGGTGGCCGGCGACGGGTCGCCGGGCTTCGAAGACGGCGTTCCGGGGCGGTTGACGTCGCCGCAGCGCGTCCGCCACCTCGATGGCGCGCTGTTCATCGCGGATGCGGGAAACCACGCGGTGCGCCGGCTCGATCTCGTGACTGGGACATTGACGACGTTGGCGGGGACCGGTGTGTCGGGTCGCTCGGAGCCGGGCGTCGACGCCGCGACGTCGCCCTTGGCCGAGCCGTATGGCGTGTGGCCCGAGGCGGATGGTGGCGTGTTGGTCGCGGAAGCCGCGGGACATCGCGTCTTGCGCATCTCACCCGAGGGCGTGCTCGAGGTGCTTGCGGGTACGGGCGTCTCCGGACTTCAGGGGGACGGCGAGCTCGCGACGCTGGCTGAGCTGAGCTTTCCCGTCGACGTCCGCCGAGGTCCGGACGGTGCGGTGTGGATCGCGGACCTGCGCAACGGCGCCGTGCGGCGCATTGTTCCCGAGGAGGCGCGATGAAGATGTGGTTGGCTGGCTTGGTGGGCTTGGCCGCGTGCGGCGAGCCGGCGCCAACGTTCTCGGGGGAGATCGCCCCGATTTTTGCGCGCAACTGCACGACGTCGGGCTGTCACTCCCCGCCGGTTGAGGCGGGGTTGGACCTGAGCCCCGGCGTGGCGTGGGCGCAGCTGGTCGACGTTGCGAGCACGCAGGCGCCGGCGATGGTGCGCGTCGCGCCGGGCGACGCAGAGGCCAGCTACTTGTACCGAAAGCTCGCCAACACCCACGTCGAGGCGGGAGGCAGCGGGACGTTGATGCCGCCAGGCTTTGGGCTAGCGAACAACGAGGTCGAGATCGTCGCCGCTTGGATCGAGGCGGGCGCGCTCGACGACTGACCGTGTTCAGGCGAGCCGGACGCGGTCGGGGGCCCGATGTCGGAGGTCGTCGACGTCGGTGGCCGCGAGCCGCCACAGGCCGGGACGGGTGCCGGGCAGAACGGCCCCGAACCCGATGGCGCCGGCCGCGGTCGCGCCGCGGTGCGTCGCGAGGCCGAGCCAGACCGTGGCGTCCACGTCGGGGAACGCGGCGGCCAAGACCGGGATCTCGGCGAGCACGTCGAGGCTCTCCGCGGACGCCCGGCTGTCGGTGCCCAGCGCGAGGGGCACGCCCGAGCGCAGCCACGCCGGGACGTCCGGCAGTCGGCCGGCGACGTTGAGGTTGGACCTGGGACACAGGCACAGACGCCCGCCGGTGCGGGCAAAGTCTGCGCGGTCGGCGGCGTCGAGGAACACGCCGTGGACGGCGAGCAGCCGGGGGCCGAGGACGCCGAGCGCGTCGAGCAGCGCGACGGGTCTCGGGGCGCGTCGATGCCCGCCCCGCCAGTTGCGTCCGAGTGCGTCGAGCAGGTCGGCGTGGCGGCCCGCGGCGTCGCGGACGAACTCGGCTTCGTCGACGGACTCGCCAAGGTGCAAGCTGGCGGGTGGGCGGCCGGGAGGTCCGCTGAGCAGGTGAGCGACGGCCGATGGCCCGGTGGAGATCAGGGCGTGCGCCGTGGGCCAGCGCGTCACGTGCGGACCGATGGCGTCACCGACTACCTCGACGCGGACGAGGTGGTCGACCACGGCCGCGTCGGTGCCGAGGTGCTCGTGGTGGACGACGCCCGCGAGCCCTGCGGCGACGAGCCAGTCGCCCGTCGTGCCCGCGTTGCTGACATCGCCCACCCAAGCGCAACCCAACGCGGCGAGCGCATGGGCGGCGCGCGGCCCGGGGTCGGGTGCGGGGAGGTGTGCGCGCAACGCGGCGAGCCAGTCGACGAAGCTCGCCTCCCTCAGCGTGGGCAAGTCGTCGAGCTCAAGGTGGGTGTGGGCGTTGATCACGCCGGGAATCACGAGGTCTTCGATCGCGGACTCGCCGAGCGGCACGCCGGGGATGAGGTCGAGGATCGTCCCGTCGTCGGCGAGGGTGACGGTCGCGGGCTCGATGCGGCCGCCGTCGACGGGC
>JBEIFN010000345.1:0-3423 GCA_040382435.1 Alphaproteobacteria bacterium | reverse complement strand
GCCCCCGGATACGTTGCTTGAGGGGCCAGGGATAGGGGCCGTCCATCAAACGTTCGACGTCGTGGTTGAGCTCGATCGCGGCGACGTCGAGGGTCGCCGCCAGCTGCAGGATGCGATCGGGCGTGTGTCCGAGGTCGGTGAGAACGCCCGCGCGGTGGCCCGATCGCTCGACCGTCCAAGCGACGGGCTCGGGCGTGTCGTGCGGGATCGCGTGCGCCTCGACCGTCCAAGCGCCGAGCGGGAAGGCGAGGGCGAGGGGAGCAATCGCGCGTCGCGAAGGTAGGGAAGCCGCAGGTGTCCGCGCCCAGGTCTCGGCGGTGGCGTAGAACGTCGGCGACTGACCGCGACGCGCGAGTCGCCGTTCGAGGACCCCGGCGCCGCCCACGTGATCGGTGTGCTCGTGCGTGACGAGGATCCCGGCGATCGTCGCTTCGCCGAATCCCGCGCCGTCGAGGCGCTCGAGGAGCCTCGCTGCGGCGATGCCGGCATCGATGATGACGCCCGACCGTTCGTCGCCGACGTAGGTAGCGTTGCCGCTCGATCCCGACGCGAGGGAGAGCAGCGCGAGCGGTCCGCTGACGACGGGATCCATGGGCCCTCCGGCGGGGCGGTTATGACGCGTGCGTTGGCCGCTGGCCACGTGGAGGCTGCTTGCGGATCGCGTTCGTCGGGGTTGGCGTCGCTGGCGCAGCCCGTGTCGCTGCGGCGCGCGCACGCGGCGACGTCACGCTCGTCGGAGGTTGGCGCGGGCGTCATCTCGATGCCGCGGGTCTGCGCGCCCTGTCCTCGTTCGACGAGGCCCTCGACGCGGACGTGGTGTCGATCTCGAGCCCGGATGCCCTCCACGCGGAGCAGGTCGCGGCCGCGCTCGACGCAGGCCGCCACGTGATCGTCGACTATCCTCTGGCGTGGACGCAGCCGAAGGGATCGCGCTCTTCGAGCGGGCGCGTGGCGTCGGACGCGTCCTGCACGTGGAGCACATCGAAGTGCTCGCACCGATGACAGCCGCCGTTCAGCGGGCGGTGGCCGCCGGCGGGCCGCGTCGTGGGGGCGTGGTGTTCGACACGACCTCCGCGCTGCCGTTTTCTCGTCAGGCGGTCGGCGCGCAGTCGGCGCGCGTCACCCGGTGGGTCGCGGCGTTGGGGCGCGTGCGGCGCGTGGCGCCGTGGTTTTTCGACGGAGGCTTTGGGGTGACGCTCACCCACGACGACGCGACGTCGACCCTTGAGGTGCGCCAGGCGCGGCCAGAACGCGCTCAGCGCTGGTGGTGGGGTACCGAGACCGAGACGATCGCGGTGCCCCCCGCCGGTTCCGCGCCGATGGCACGCGGCTTGCAGGCAGCCGGCGGCCTCTTCGCCCAGGACCTCGCCCACGCGCTGGATGCACGTATGCTTGCGGCGTCCGATGCCGGTTCCTACTGGTCCGAGAGCGACGAGATCCACGTCCTATGCGTGTTGGACGCTTGGGCGCGCGGAGAGGTGTGCGACCTTCGTTGACCGGTGCCTCCGCAGGGCATACGGGGCGCGCGCACGGTGCGGTCTCTGCACGGTGCCGCAGTCCGTTGCGGACGGCGAGCCTCAGGCTGGCCGGTTCGATAGTCCACGGGTCCTGTGATGTGTCCTCCGCGGAGGGTCGATGATGAGGAACCTGTCCGTTGTCTCCGGTTTGGGGCGTCTCGCTGGGATCGGTGCTTTCGCCGCCCTCGCGGTCACCCTCGCCGGCTGTCCTGAGCCTGCGTCGTTCGACGGCGATCCGACCTTCGAGGTCAAGGCCCACAGCTTGCTCCCCGAGGCGCCGTCGCCCTTCGACGACAGCGCTACGCCTTGGCACCTCGGTGCCGGCGCGATCACGGGAGAGGGCCCCGACCAGCCGATCGCCTTCCCGCACTACCGTCACGTGACGGAGCTCGGGATGCAGTGCGAGTACTGCCACAGCAGTGCGCGCAAGTCGATCCATGGCGGTGTGCCCGAGACCAAGGTCTGTGCGGGCTGTCACTGGCAGGTCAAGGGCCAAACCGACCGCGCCAAGACCGAGATCGCGAAGATCACGAGCTTTGGTGAAGGTTGCGGCTTCTCGGGTTCGGGCTCGCTCAACGACAAGTGCGACCCGATCCCCTGGAAGAAGGTTCACGACGCGCCGGACTTCGTCCACTTCAACCACAGCCGCCACGTTCAGGGCGGCGTGCAGTGCACCGAGTGCCACGGCCAGATCGGCTTGCAGGGCCGTCCCGAGAAGATGCTCGAGAAGAACGAGCAGGGCGAGCTCGTCGAGGTCGAGAAGATCCCCGAGGGGCGCGTGATGGTGCGCGAGACCACGATGCAGATGGGTTGGTGTCTCGACTGCCACGCCCAGCACCCGTCGATCGACAAGAACTACGGTGACAAGGCGAACCTTCGGCGTGCTGAGCTGAAGGATTGCTGGACCTGCCACAAGTGACCGCGGGAGCCGGAACGATGCCGAACCTCAACCGTCGCGACTTCCTCAAGGCCCTCGGTCTGACCAGCGGTGCCACCGCGTTGTCGGCCTGTGGTGTCGATACCAACCAGTACAGCTCGCCGGTGGAGCAACTGCTCCCCTACGTGGTCAAGCCTGACCAAATCGTTCCCGGCACGTACACGTTCTTCGCGACGTCGGCCCTTCGTGGTCCCGCGGCGGTGCCCGTCACCGCTCGCCACCGCGACGGCCGCGTCACGTTCGTCAGTGCGAACTTCGGCGTCGCGGGGCGCAAGCCTCCGACCTCTCCGCAGGTCCCGTCGACGGCGCTGTTCGAGCTGCAACGTCACTACTCGCCCGATCGCATCAAGGCGCCGTCCGAGGGCGGCCAGCCGGTGGCTTGGTCCGACGCGATCGGCAAGGTCGGCGCGGCCGTCCGCGATGCGCGCGCCGCCGGGAAGAAGGTCGCCTTCCTCGGCAGCTACCTCGGTCCGTCGATCGGCAAGGTCGTCGACGCCGTGACGGGCGGGCAGACGTTTACGTTCGAGGCCGACGGCTACGCTGCGGTCGCTCAGGCGGCGACGGCGCTGTTCGGAACTCCGCGTCTTCCGTACTACGGACTCGACAAGGCCAAGTTCGTGCTCTCGTTCGGCGCGCCGTTCCTCTCGGGGTGGGGTGGGGCCGACATCGAGGGTCGCTTCGCCACCGGTCGCGATCCGAACGTCGGCAACTTCGTCACGCGCTTCGCGCTGGTTGCGCCGCACCGTGACCAAACGGGCGCGAAGGCGGACGACTTCTTGGCCGCCAAGCCGGGCTCCGAGGTCGTCGTGGCGCGCGCCATCGCGTCGGCCCTGGCCGCCAGCAAGGGCAACGCCGCGATCGCGGCGCTCGCGGGCAACGTGTCGATCGCCGATGCGGCCGCGGCTTCGGGCCTCGACGCGGCGAAGATCGAGTCGGTGCTCAAGAACTTCGAGGCCGGCGACGCCGTCG
>JBEIFN010000344.1:0-3425 GCA_040382435.1 Alphaproteobacteria bacterium | reverse complement strand
CGCGTAGCCCTCCGCGGCGTAGCGCGGGACCTCGGTGCCGAACTGAAAGTGCATCGGGAGCGAGGCGCGGACGGTGACGGCACGGGTGATGTCGGCCGAACCGCCGAGCCAGACCGAAGCCCGGTTCTTGATGACAGCGCCGACTTCTTGCTCGAATTGGTACAGGACCAATGGCGCCAACGTGTACTGGATCGCGGCGCCGGCGCGAACCGTCCCCGGTCGCTCGTTCACGGGAACGTCGATGCCGGGGAGGATGTCGGGCGTGAAGAACGGCCGCACCAGGTCGATGTCGGCGTCGTAGCCATTTCGGGGGGCTTGCTGCGCCCATGCCGACGTGGACGAGGCGGCGAGCGCCAAGGCGAGGGCACGGGAGCCGTTGAGGCGGCGATGCTGCATGAGGTCGCGTCTCCGGTTCCGGAGAGATTACCATGCGAGAGTGCAAGGCCCGCCACAAAACGGCGGTCCGCGTTCCACGGAGGGGTTCGCCATGGGAAACGACGCCATCGTCGAGGCTGCGCAACGCTGGCTTTCGCTCGACCCCGATGCCGAGACGCGCGCTGAATTGACGGGGTGGCTCCAAGATGCGGACGCGGCTCCTCGGTTGGCCGACGCGTTCGGTCAGCGCCTCGCGTTCGGCACCGCCGGCCTTCGCGGCGCGATGGGGCCTGGCCCGAACCGCATGAACCGCCTGCTCGTCCGGCAGGTGACGATCGGGCTCGCGCGCTGGCTGCTTCGGCACCCCGACGCCGCGAGCCGGGGCGTCGTCGTCGGGATGGACGCACGGCGCAACTCGGCGACCTTCGCCGCGGACGTCGCCGAAGTGCTGAGCGCGCTCGGCGTTCGCGTGTGGCTGGCGGACCGTCCGGTGCCCACGCCCCTCGTGGGGTTTGCCGTGCTGGAGCTCGGTGCGGCCGCTGGGGTGGTCGTCACGGCGAGCCACAACCCGCCGGCGGACAACGGCTACAAGGTCTTCCGGGGCAACGGCGCGCAGATCATCGAGCCCGACGACAGCGAGATCAGCGCGTTCATCGACGCGGTCACGTTGGAGGAGACCCACGCCATCGAGGCGAGCGCTGGAGCGTCCCTGCGTGCCCGCCTGCCGGACGCTGTCGTCGACGCCTGGCACGCGGCGCTTCAGGCCAACCGCACGGTGCGAGCCGTCGGCGCGCGCTTCGTCTACACGGCGATGCACGGTGTGGGTGCGATCGACGTGGGTCGCGCGCTCGCGGCGGCTGGACACAGCGATCTTCACGTTGTCGCCGAGCAGATCGAGCCTGACGGCCGGTTCCCGACGGTGACGTTCCCCAACCCCGAGGAGCCGGGCGCGCTCGATCTTGCCCTCGCGCTCGCCGAGCGGGTCGGCGCGGACGTCGTGCTCGCCAACGACCCGGACGCCGACCGGCTCGCGATGGCCGCGAGAGACGCGCGTGGGGTGATGCGGCCGCTCACCGGAAACCAGGTGGGCGTCCTGCTTGCAGAGCATCTGCTTTCGACCCGCGACCTGGGCGGCAAGCGGCCGATGGTCGCCACGACGATCGTCTCGACCGCGATGCTGTCCGCGATCGCTGCGGCCCACGGCGCTGCGTACGCCGAGACGTTGACGGGGTTCAAGTGGATCGGTCACGCCGCGCTCGCCCACGACGCCGCCGGGGGCGCGTTCGTCCTTGGGTTCGAGGAAGCGCTCGGGTACTCCGCGGGGTCGGTCGTGCGCGACAAGGACGGGGTCGGGACGCTGCTCCTCGCGGCCGACTTTGCCAGCCACCTCAAGGCGCAAGGGCTGACGTTGTGGGATGCCTGGGACGCGCTGGTGCGTCGCTACGGCTACTACCTGACGCGCCAGCGGTCGCTCACCCTCGCCGGACCGGAGGGCAAGGCGCGAATCGGTCGGATCATGGCGGCGTTCCGCACCGCGCCGCCAGCTTCCTTCGACGGGCTGACCGTCTCGGCTTCGCGCGACCTGCTCACCGGCACCCTCCGTCATGCCGACGGGCGCTTGGCGCGGATCGAGCTGCCGCCCAGCGATGTGCTGGCGTTTGACCTCGAGGGGGGCAGCCGTGTGCTGGTCCGGCCGTCGGGGACCGAGCCGAAGATCAAGATCTACTTCGAGGTGTGCGCGCCCGTGGGGGACGGCTCGGTGGCGGAGGCGTCAGCGCGCGCAGAGGCGCGGATCGCCCGCATGATCGCGCAGGTTGACGCGTTTCTTCCGGCGTGACGAGACGCGGCGGTCGCCTCACGCGTAGACGTAGAACCCGCGGCCTGACTTGCGGCCGAGCCAACCGGCCTCGACGTACTTGGTGAGCAGCGGACATGGCCGGTACTTGCTGTCTCCGCCCATGCCGTCGTGCAGCACCTTCATGATCGCGAGGCAGGTGTCGAGGCCGATGAAGTCGGCGAGCGTCAGCGGCCCCATTGGGACGTTGGTGCCGAGCTTCATCGAGGTGTCGATGTCTTCGACCGAGCCGATGCCCTCGTACAGCGCGTACACCGCTTCGTTGATGTAGGGCATCAGGACGCGGTTGACGAGGAAGCCGGGCATGTCGCGGGCGATGACGGTGGTCTTGCCCATCGCCTTGGCGGTGGCGTCGATCGCGGCGAAGGTCTCGTCCGAGGTGGCGAGTCCACGGATCAACTCGACGAGCTTCATCACCGGGACGGGGTTCATGAAGTGCATGCCCATCACGCGGTCAGGGCGATCGGTGTGCGCGGCGATCGCGGTGATCGAGATGCTCGACGTGTTGGACGCGAGGAGAGCGCCGGGTGCTGCGACCTTCGAGATGCCCTCGAAGATGCGGTACTTGAGGTCGACGTTCTCGGTCGCGGCCTCGATCACGAGGTCGGCTTGCTCGAAGAAGGCGTTGTTCGTGCTGCGTTGGATGCGCGCCACGGTGGCGTCGGCATCGGCCTGGCTGAGCGCCCCCTTGCTGACGAGCCGGCCGAGGGACTTGTGGATCGTCGCGAGCCCGCGATCGAGCGCTGCGTCGCTCACGTCGTTGAGCAGTACGGCGAACCCGCTGCTGGCGGCCACCTGCGCGATGCCGTTGCCCATCTGTCCAGCGCCCACCACCCCGATCGTCCGGATCTGCATCGTCCCCTCCGCGCGTGCGCCCTAACCGTCGCGCGTCAGGGCAGCAGGGGCGAGGACGGGATACAGGTCACGCGATGTTCGCGCTGCGCCTTTCGCCACTCCCTGTGTTCCTCTCGCTGTCGCTTTTGGCGTCGGCGTGCGTGCAGCCTCGCGGCCGCGGTCCCGACATGGGAGCTTGTTCCGAACCGCCCGACGGGGTCTATGCGTTTGGCGAGGTGGGGATCGGTTCGTGCCTCGCGGGGCCGGCGGATCTCAAGTTCATTCGGGTGCAAGGTCGCGACCTGCTCGCGATCACCAACGCCGATCCGTTCCGCAACTTCCGTTCTGGGTCGGTGGTGCT
>JBEIFN010000343.1:0-3426 GCA_040382435.1 Alphaproteobacteria bacterium | reverse complement strand
CGTCGTCGCAGTCGCCACCGAGCTCGCTGACGCCGTCGCAGTCGTTGTCGACGCCATCGGCCACCTCGGGCAAGCCCGGGCGTGCGTTCGTCGAGGCGTCGTCGCAGTCGCCGCCCTCGACGGCCACGCCATCGCCGTCGTCGTCGAACCCGTCGGCGTTGAGGTTGCCGTCGCAGTCGTCGTCGAAGCCGTTGCCCGGATCTTCGGTGGCGGCCGGGGACACCCGGGGATCGGCGTCGTTGCAGTCGCCGTCCTGTTCGGCGTAGCCATCGCCGTCATCGTCGAAGCACCGCGTGTCCTCATCGGTGCGGCCATCGCAGTCCTCGTCGCGGCTGTCGCAGGTCTCGGTCCCGCCGGGGCGCACGTCCGAGCGCAGGTCGTCGCAGTCGCCGCCCTGCTCGGTGAACCCGTCGCCGTCGTCGTCCCAGCCTTCCGTGCCCTCATCGACGGTGCCGTCGCAGTCCTCGTCGCGGCCGTCGAGCGCCTCCACCGCGCCGGGGCGGATGGTGCCGTCGAGGTCGTTGCAGTCGGAGCCGCCCACGACGTCGGAGCGGTAGCCGTCGCCGTCCAGATCGTCGGCGTCGCCGTCGCGACAGTCTTGGTCGACGCCGTCGTAGGGGATCTCGACGAACGATGAGGCCCGGCGCGGATCGGTGTCGTCACAGTCGAGGTCGTTGCTGACGAACCCGGGGGGCGGGTCGCAGAAGGGGTAGGCGACGAACGGGTCGCCGGCACCGTCGCCGTCCATGTCGGCCCACCACGCGGTGCCCGAGACGGCCGCTTCTTCGTCGATGCCGCCGTCACAGTCGTTGTCCAGGCCGTCGCAGGGCTCCTCCGCGCCGGGGAACACCACGTTGTTCAGGTCGTCACAGTCGCCGAGCGCGGTGACGTAGCCCGAGGGGGGCGTGCACAGCGTGAGGCTGGCGATGCTCTCGGCCCCCCATCCGTCGGCGTCGCGGTCGAGGTGCCACGTGGGCGCATCGAGGGCCTGTTCGTCGATGTTGCCGTCGCAGTCGTCGTCGCGGACGTTGCACACCTCTTGGCCGCCCGGGCGGATCGACGCGTCGCTGTCGTCACAGTCGCCGGTCTGCGAGGCGTAGCCCCCGGGCTGCGAGCATGCGGTCGTGGGGACGGACGAGAGGCCGTAGGCGTCGCCGTCGGCGTCTCGGTAGAACACGAGCGCGTCGAACGCGCCGACGTCAACGCCGCCGTCGCAGTTGTCGTCGCGCCCGTTGCACCGCTCCACAGCACCCGGGTTGATCGTCCCGTCGCCGTCGTTGCAGTCGGGCCCGCCACAGCCGCCGAGCTCTCGGTAGCCGTCGCGGTCGTCGTCGCAGCAGATCGGTTGGGTGGCGCACTGGCTGTCGGCGCAGTCGGTCGCGCCATCGCGGTCGTCATCCAGGCCGTTCGTGCAGTCTTCCTGGCACGGGATGCCGTTGCGAAGGTCCCACGTCAGCTGGTACTGGCGGTTTGAGCACAGCCAGTCGGGGTCGTACTTCTCGACCGAGACGTAGTACGTCTGGCCGGCCTGACACGTGAACTGGGCGGTCTCGGACGCGTTGTACGCGTTGACGCCGAAGGTGATCGTCTGCGATGGCGCGCACGAGCTCGGCATCACGAACAGGTCGAGGTCGCAGGCGAGGTTGGTCAGCGACAGCGACACGACCCCGGTGTAGCTGCACGTGAACGTGTAGACGTCCTCGCCGTAAGGATGCGTCCACGTCGTGTAGCCGGTGAGCGTGGACGCGGCTGTGCTGACGTAGCCCGAGATCGAGCCTTGGCAGTTCAGGTTGCCGGCGATGGGTTCGCTGGCCGGGCACTGCGCGTTCGCGCGCCCGGCGAGGGAGGAAAGCGTGAGGAGGATCAAGACGCGCATGCGGATGCAACCCCCGATCCAGTTGGCACGTTTGGGGGAAAGAACGCAAGTTGTTTTGCGTACGGTCGCTCCGTCATCGCGCCCGTGGCACGTCGCGCTCGTGCGACGCGGTGTCCGAAGGCGAGCGGTGGAGCGGTCACCCGGTGGCGCGCCCCTCGATCCAAGCGAGCAGCAGACGCCAGATGCCGTACGCTGTGGCGGCGGCGGCGAGGCCGAGCAAAGCGAACACGATCAGGCCGAGTCGGGTGTCGCTCGCCGCTTGCGCGGGGTCGGTCATGGTGTGCACCTTGCGTCGGAGCACCTTCACGCGGTTCTGGTCGGCGGTCGAAAGGCTGGGGACGGACAGTTCGAGCAGCTCGAGTTGGGGAAGAAGCAGGTCGTAGGCGAGCAAGGAGGCGCCCGGGCGTCGGTCCTGAGAGGCGGCGATGCGGAGCAACATGCCCAGCGCCTCGATCGCGAGCGCGCCCGAATCCGGGAGCGTCCAGGCCGCGAGCGCGGCGGACAGCGCGTCGTCGTCGCCGTCGCGGACCACGCGTCGCACGTCAGCCAAGGCGGCGGCTTGCGCTTCGGCAGGTGGCGGCGGCCCCAACTCGTTGCCGCAGAAGGCGCACATGCTGCTTGCGACGGCGTTCGCTCCGCATCCCGTGCAACGCATCGGACCTCCAACGACGGGTTGTCGGCGGTGTAACGCGACCACGTGGCGCGTGGCGCGCGGCGTGCGCGCGGCAGGGTGGCGGCTCGGATCGGCGGACGATAAGCGGACCGTTCTGAAAGCCACTTTCAGGAGGCTCGATGCGCGCAGACGGGCTCGAGGTCGATCGCACGGTCGAGGTCGTCGCGATCGATGCCGCCGACGCGCGGTTCCGGCTTCGGTTGCTGGAGCTCGGCTTCACGCCGGGGGCGCGGTTCGTCCGCGTCGGTCAGGCCCCCGTCGGGGATCCGTTGCTGTTCCGCGTCCGTGGCGCGACGGTCTCGCTTCGACGCGCCGATGCGGCGTGCATCGAGGTGCGGGCATGACGGTGAAGCGTTGGTTGGCCGTCGGGCCGCCCAACGTCGGCAAGTCGACGTTGTTCAACGCCTTGACGGGCGGGCACGCCGCGGTCAGCAATTGGGCGGGGACGACGGTCGAGGTCGAGACGGGCCGCCTCCGAGGTGGCGTCGAGGTCATCGATCTGCCGGGTACCGTGTCCCTGGTGCCGGTCTCCGACGACGAGGCGGTGACGTGGCAGGTCGTGCGCGAAGGACTCGTCGCGGGCGACGCCGGTGTCCTGTTCGTCGCCGACGCCGTTCGCCTCTCGCGCAGTTTGTACCTGTTGTCTCAGATCCTCGAACTCGGCGTGCCCGTCGTGGTGGCGTTGAACCTGTACGACGAGGCGAGGGAGGCGGGCGCGCCGCCCGATCCTGACGCGTTGGCGGCGTGGCTCGGCGTGCCGGTCGTCGCGACGTCGAGCCGTTCGCGCGAGGGCCTGACGGCGTTGCGCGCCGCGCTCGCGTCGGGTGGGGCGAAGGGGCGGCCGATGTGGACGGACGCGCCCGCCGTGGTGTCGGCG
>JBEIFN010000342.1:0-3448 GCA_040382435.1 Alphaproteobacteria bacterium | reverse complement strand
CGATCAGGGCGCGCACCTGCGGCTCGTGCCCGACACCGCCGAAGATCACGGTGCTGCGCACGTCGAGGTGCTTGCCGAGCGTCCGGAACGTCTCGCCGATCTGCGACGCGAGCTCGCGTGTGGGTGCCAACACAAGCGCGCGGACGGGCCGTGGCGCGCCGGGACGACGCGTCGCCCGCGGTTTGGTGGTGGCGAGCCGCGTGAGGATCGGGATCGCGAATGCGGCGGTCTTGCCGGTGCCCGTCTGCGCGATGCCGAACAGGTCGTTGCCTTCGAGGACGACAGGGATCGCGCCCGCTTGGATCGGGGTGGGGGAGGTGTAGCCGGCCTCCGTGATGCCGCGCCGCAGCGCGACGGGGAGGTCGAGATCGTCGAAATTCATGCATCCTCATCGGCGCGTGGTCGTCCACGCGTGGCCGGGCGGTCTAGCGCGGTGCCTCCGTGCGCGCCCGTCCGCGTCTTCGGGCGCGCGAAAATCGGTTTGACGTCGTGTTGACTCGCCGAAATCGGGCGCGGTTGGCGGGCTTTGAGCCGGTATCCCCTGTGGGTTGTTGATCGCGAATAGATCGCCAAGTAACTGCTCTTTGGCTTGTTACGGGGTGGGCATCGCAAGGAGGCGAGGATGCAACCCCCCACCATTTTGATCGGGCGCTCGGACGACGTCGTGTTCCATGTTGGCGACGTCGTTCAGGCCACGTCGTTGATCACCGAAGCCGACGGCGACCCCGACCCCGAGGCCGAGCCCTGTCGCGAGGGTTGGGTCCACGCCACCCCCGGTGCGCTTGGCGTCGTCGAGACGGTCGACGCGCTCGGGATCCCCACCGTTCGCTTCTTCGACACGCACACCTCGACGATCGTGTTCTCGCGCGAGGTGCGCCGCGTCGCCGCGATCGGCCTCGGACGACGCGCGAGCCCGGACGCGCCCCCCGACCTCGTCGTGATCCTACGCCTCGAAGACCGCGAGGTCGCGGCGACGGTCGTGCTCGCCATCCACGGCCCCGGCAGGACCGAACACTGAGCCCGCGCTCAGGGTCGGATCACCTTGAAGCCCGAGCGTTCGAGCTCGTCGAGCGTTTGCAACTGCGCGTGGACGAAGGTCCCGGAACCCTCCGCTTCCATCGTGATCAGCTGGCCCCCCGACCAGCCCATGACGGACTTGGAGTGGCCGGTCCAGGCACCTCGCGCGTCACTGCTTCCACGGACGAGGATCGTCCCCACCGGGAACAGCGCGGGGATCTTCGACGGATCGGCACGCGCGGCGTCCCAGTCGGGTGCGACGGCGTGGCCCATCATCTGTCGGGTGTCCTCGCGCTCGGTGCCTGCGATGTACGACGACAGCGACGAGCACTCCCACTTGCCGACCAGCCCGTCGCGCTGCTTGACGTAGCCGTTGTCGTAGAGGTCGGCCGACGTCGCGCCGGACGGGTTGAACGTGTAGCCGCTGTCGATGTCCCCTTGCCCGGGGGCGCCACCGTAGAAGCTGCCGACCTGCTCGATCCCTCGCCCGAAAGCCGCCTTTTGGGCGTCGTCGAGGCCGTCCCACGCGCCGCTGGAGACGAAGCCGCTGAGCACGTCGAACCCGAGCAGGTCGGGGTTGGCGTACGCGCCCGTCTTCTGGCGGTTGCCGTTCTCGCCGGCGTGGGCGTTGTGGTAGTCCTTGACGGCCTGACCGCCGGGGTTGGCGTAGATCGCGTCGTAGCGGCTGCGGTTGCCGGCGTTGGCTTCGAGCTGGCCGAGCCGTGCCAAGACGCCCGCGGCGTTCGAGGCTCCCGCTGTGGTGGGCGCGGGCGCGGGCGCCGGCGTCGCGTTTCCACGGGTGCTGTCGAGCCTCCCCGCAGTAATGGGCCCCACGACACCATCGACCTCGAGCCGTTGCGCGGTCTGGAACGCTTTGACGGCCGCCAAGGTGATCGGGCCGAAGTCGCCGTCGATCGTGTCGCGGTAGTAGCCCAGGTCGTGCAGCCGCGTCTGCACCGCCTTCACGGCGTCGGGGTAGCGGCACTTGTAGGCGATCGAACCGTATCGGTTGACCATCGAGGTGATGCTCGTCGAGGTCGTGGGCGCCGCGGGCGCGGGGGCGGTGGCAGGGGCGGACGTCGCTGGAGATCCGCCGGCCTTGTCCAGCACGGCCGCCGTCTTCGGCCCGACCTTGCCATCGACGAACAGCCCGTTCTTTCGCTGGAACGCCTCGACCGCCGCGTGGGTGAACGGTCCGAAGTCGCCGTCGATGCCCTTGGTGTACAGACCTTGCGCGGCGAGCGCGCTCTGGAGCTTCTTGACCTCGGTCGGCAGCTTGACGCCTTGTTGCAGCCAACCCTTGGTCGCGACGATCGTCGCGAAGGTCCCGGTCGCGCTCGATGAGGTGCGCTCGGTGTAGGGGTGCGCGCCGTGCGTCAGGCCGACGCTCGCCTCGGCGTGGCCACCGCTCAGCGCTGCGCGCGCCACGGTCTCGGCGTCGCCTTCGGCGTCTCCACCGGTGTCGCCCTCACTGGCGCCCTTCTCGCGTTGCGCGACGTGGGCGACCTCGTGCGCGAGGATACGACGTTTGCGGTCGGTTGTCTGCTGCTCGAACCCGTCGCCGACTTGCACTTCGCCGTCCTGCATCACCGCGAGCGCGCCGCCGGGGAGGGGGCCACCTTGGACGAGCGGGACATGGGGGAGCGGCCCCCCTGTGGCGCGTGCGACGCGCGCGCGGGCTTCGTCGAGCAACGCTTGATCCGACGCGCTGGCTGCATCGGTCAGCGCGCCCAGCATGCCTGACGCGGACGCGGGCGCCTCGATCGCGCGCGCGTCGGAGGATGTCGGAGAGGGCTTACGCCCCGCGGGACGTACGGCCGCGGGTGGATGCGCCTCCACGCTTCGGGTGGGTTCGGGCGCGCCTCCGGCAGCCCGCCGAGCAACCTTTTGGCTCACGGCTCCTCCTGTCGTGCCGCTTGCGAACCCGCACCGCGTCACATCGAGAAGGTAGCACGTGGCCCGCGCGTTGGGATCGTCCAGCGAGGGGACACCCGCACCGTTTGGCTCAGCGTCCCCCGACGATCACGGCGTCAGCGTGTAGTAATACACGTCGCGGACGACGTAGTACGCTGACTGAAGCACGCCACCGAGCGTCATCTGGGAGGCGGTGAGCTGCACCAGCGTGCCCGTCGGCGAGATCACGAGCGAGCCCTGCGCCTGCTGGAACCCGTAGACGAAGCCCGGATCCGGGTCGTACTCGGCCGCGGTGATCGCCGTGATCGGGACCGCGCTGTTCCACGATCCGGCAAAGCCGCCGCCGAGGTAGTTGTTCAGCGGTGCGCCCGCTTGGGTGAGCGCGCCCGACGCGGTGGCGCCGAGGTTTTGCTGGATGCCGAAGCCCCACAGGAACGTCGGGTCGGTGAGGTCGAGCACCAGGGCCTCGGCAGCGGCGACGTCGACCACGCCGTTGCAGTCGGTGTAGTCGTACGTG
>JBEIFN010000341.1:0-3450 GCA_040382435.1 Alphaproteobacteria bacterium | reverse complement strand
CTCACCGCGCTCGAGATCATCGAGCTGCCCAACGTCGGCTCGGTCGAGACCTTCAACACTGACGGCCTTCGCAGCCTCGCCTACACCCTCAAGGTGCCGAACATGCGAGAGCAGACGCTGCGCTGGCCCGGCCACGTCGCGTTGATGCACGCGTTCCGCGAGGCGGGTCTGTTCAGCAAGACGCCGATCACGGTCGGCGGGGCGACGGTCCGTCCGCTGGACGTGACGAGCGCCGTGCTGTTCCCCAAGTGGACGTTCGAGGAAGGCGAGGCAGACCTGACCGTGATGCGGGTGGAGGTCTCCGGTGTGTCGGCGGGCACCCCGACGACGCTGACGTGGGATCTGTTCGACGTCTACGACCCGATCGGCCGCAATCGCAGCATGTCGCGTACCACGGCCTTCCCGTGTGCGACGGTGGCGCGGATGCTCGTGTCGGGTGCTGTCTCGGGTCCGGGCGTGCTGGTGCCCGAGCAGCTCGGTGCGATGCCGGGGGTGCCCGAGGCGATCTTGGCGGCGATGCAGGCGCGGGGCGTCCGCTACCAGGAGACGGTGACAACGGGGTGACGCAGACGGCGACGATGCGGTAAACAGAGGCGGACAAGGGGGCTGCCATGCGCGTCGTCTCGGTGGTGTTGCCGTTGGTGGGCTGGGCGTGCGCGCCGTCGACGTCGCCGGTCGAGGACACGGGTCCTGTCGTGCCGAGCTGGCCGGAGGCGACGTGGAACCGCGCGCTGCCCGCTACGGCCACCGAGGTCGCCGCGCCTCGGGGCTGGCTCGACCGGCGCGCGGTGTTCCACCTGCACTCGCCGTACAGCCATGACGCGTGCGACGGTCAGGGTTGGGTCGACGGCGTGATGGACACCGACTGCGAGGCCGACCTGCGCGCCGCGCTGTGCGACGCGTCCTACGATCTCGCGTTCGTCACCGACCACCCCGATTACGGGGACGCGCAGCCGTTCGAGGCGTTGTTCCATGCGCAAGAGGGCGACGCTTGGGTGACCGATGAGGCCGGTCGCCGCTACGCGCTCGACGTCACGTGTCCCGACAGGCACGTGGTCCAATGGCGCGCTGGATTCGAGGACGAGCTGATGCCCGTCGGCTTGCACGACCACGTCGATCCCGACCCCGCGGTACGCCACGACCTGCTCAACCGCTACGATGACTCGGCCGTCGCGGCGATCGCGGCCGCGGGTGGGCGCACCTTCCTCGCACATACCGAGCAGCGCCTGACCGAGCCGTTGCTCGGCCTCCAACGCGCTGGCTTGCACGCGGTCGAGGCGTTCAACGTGCATGCGATGTTCGATCCCCGCATCCGGCCCGAGGCACTCGGCCTGGACGGGTTCTCGTGGCTGTCCGACATCGGTCCGTTCGTCGCCGCCGACGCGGTGGTTCAGCCCGACTTGTTCTTTCTGACGGTCTTTCAGGAGCAGGCGCCGAGCATCGCCAACTGGGAGGCTCTGCTGCAGCAAGGCCCGATGATGGCGACCGCAGGCTCGGATGCGCATCAGAACGTGCTGCCGATCGATCTCGTCGATGGCGAACGCGGGGACAGCTACCGGCGCACGCTGCGCTGGTTCTCGACGCACCTGTTGGCCCGCGGGGCGTCGGCAGCCGATGTCGACGAGGCGATCTCCGCACGTCGATCCTACATCGCGTTCGAGATCCTCGGGACGCCGACGGGCATGGACGTGCACCTCCTCGGCGAGGACGGCGTTGTCTACGAGATGGGCTCGGACGCCCCCGCCGGGACCTTGGTCGTCACGTGTCCGACGCTCGCGGACGGTTCGCCCTACGGGAGCGAGGCGCCGGAGGTGACGGCGACGATCACACGCAATGGTGAGGTCGTGGCACAGGGGTGTGGCGAGCACCCGGTTGATGCCGGCGTGTGGCGCGTGCGGTTCGACATCACGCCGCACCACCTCGCGCCGTTCCTCGTCGGCCAAGAGTCCTGGATCCGGACGTTGCCGTGGGTTTACACCGGCGCGTTCCGCGTGCAGATGCCCTAGGGCGCGTCAGCGCAGCGGCCCCAGCTCGAACGGCAGATCGGCGGCGACGCCGAGGTCCCAGGCGAAGGGGTCGCCCGACAACCCCCACAGGGTGCCTCCGGCGGGCACGACATCGCTGAGGTCTTCGACGGCCGTGTCGTGGCGCAGGACGGTCGCGGACTGCCAGTCCGCGTCGTTGGGCGTGATCTCAAGCCAAACACCCTGCGCGGCGACCCACAGGGCACCCTGCCACCAGCTCGCACCTTGGAGGCCTCGGCCGCCCGCGAGGCCGAGATCGCCATCGAGCCGCACCTCGCCGTTGTACGACGGGTCGCGGAGGTCGACGCGGACGATGCCCGCGGGGATGCTGCGTGCGACGAGCGCGAACCGACCGTCGGGCGTGATGTCGAGCCCGTGTCCGCCGCGGGTGTCGGACGCCAAGGGGGCGACCACGGCACCTGGCTGCAGCGTAGTGGTCAGCGGGGTGTAGCGGTAGAGCTGGGCGCCCTCGCGGTCGGTCATCCAGACGTGACCGTCGGGCGCGACCGCGACGTCTCGGCAGGCCGCATCGGCGTGGATGTCGGACAGGTCGGCCTCGGCGAGTCGCGCTCCGGTGTCGAGGTCGAAGTGCCATAGGTGCCACGACGCGATCCCGCCGCCCACGTAGTGTGCGCAGGCGTAGAGGCGGCGGCGCCCGGGATCGGCGTCGAGTCCCCAGACCTCCCACGCGGGGCCGCCGTCATGGAGCAGCGTGACCGTCCCGTCGGGTTCAAACGCCAACACGCGGCCGGTGGTAAGCGTCGAGACGAGCAAACGGCTGGTCAGCGGGTCGTACGCCAAGCCATGCGGCCAGTCGGCGGGGTCGGGAACCGCTCGGGCGGCACCCGTGGGGTCGCCGGGCGTCGCGTCGGTGTCGACCACGGGTGCATCGGTGGTGTCGAGTGTGACCTCGACCGGGGCCGAGGGGAGCGTGGAGAGCACCTCGTCAACCGGGGGGTCGGTCCCGACGAAGCCGACGGGACCGCTGCACGCCGCGAACGCCAGCGCCGCCGCCGTGGCGCGGGTCACGCGAGCGGCTCGCGCGTCACGCGGACGCTCCCGCGACCGCCGTGCGTGGCAAGGTACGGCAGCAGCGCTGTCGCCAAGCTCGCGAGGCGCGGGCCGACGCAGGCGGGGCCACCGACCACAGCCAGCCCGCTCCCGGCGAGCTGAGGGCGTTGCAGCTCGAGAGGCGTCACGACGAGGTCGACCGCGACGAAGCCCTGGCCGCGTTCGCGCAGCCGTGCGAGCAGCTGGTTGGGCCGTGACCACGACTTGATCGGATACCAGAGGACGGCGGTCGCCGCGGGGGCGGCTTCGCGCAGTCGGGCGATGAGGTCAGCGCCGTCGGTCCAGTCCTGCCGCGTGACGTAGGGCGGGTCGACCACGATCAGGTCGTGGGTGGCTTGCGCTTCGGCGTCCCACG
>JBEIFN010000340.1:0-3461 GCA_040382435.1 Alphaproteobacteria bacterium | reverse complement strand
GCGGGATAGTCGCCCCAGCCGTCTCCGGTCTTTTCCGGCGTCCACACCGACCCGTCGACCAGCACGTTGAACGTCGCGGTCGAAGCCCGCAGTTGGTCCTTGAGCCACGCGGTCTGCGCGTTACCGAGGATGTTGTCGTCGAGGCCGCGCCAGTAGCGGTCATCGAGCAAGAAGAACCGGACGTCGCCCCAGTCCCACGTCGAGAAGATGCCTGGCGTCGCCGCCAAGCCATACGAAGGGTTCGCCCAGTACTCGGCGAACGCACGTCGCGCGGTGTCCTTGCCCGAGGACGACCCGGTGGTGTTGTTACCGACGTAGTCGTGGTCGTCCCACACGGCGACGTTGGCCCGGTTGCGCATCATCGCGCGGCGCTCGGGCCGCTCGTGGGCCCATCGGTAGAACTGGCGCAGATCCGAGTGGTCGTTGGTGTTGCCGTAGTGGTTGTCGCCGACGAACAGGAACACGTCCGGGTCCAGACCCGCGATCATGCCAAAGATCGGCTGCGCGTCGTCCCTCGAACAAGAGCCGAAGGCAAACCGGAACTGGGAGGCACCCGTGGGCGCCGTGCGAAACACGCCGTCCTCGGCCGCCGCCCCGTCCGCTGTCACGCGGTAGGCATAGGCGGTGTCCGGTTGCAGGCCGTACACCGAAACGACCTCTGCAAAATCTTGGGCCGCAGCGGGGTACCGAACCGCGACGACGGGCGCCGTGCTCAGGCTCGCACCGAGCGGGACCACCCGGAGCTCGGTTCGCCGGGTCGCGTCGGTGCGGAACCACAACCGCGCGTCGTAGGCGCCCACCGCGCCCGGGTAGGGTCCGTGCGTAAGTCGCGAGGGGTGACACGTCGTCCGAGCGACAGCCGGCCCTCCGGGCGACGTCCAGCTCGACACCTCGCCCGCACCGTCGCCGAACACGACCCCGGGATCGCTCGCGTGGATCACCTCGCCGTCGAGCACCACCTGCACACAATCGGGGTCCCAGGCATCGGAGCCTCCCCCGTCGAGCCGTAGCTGCACCCGGTTCACCGCCGATCGGGGGAGGTTGATCCCCTCGACGACCTTGACGTCGGCGTTGCCCAGCTCCCAGTCGTTCCAGTTGGGGTTTCCGAGCGACCAGCACCGTGTGGCGTCCAAGCACACGCTCATCTGGACGGTGTCGGAGTCGTCGTAGGTCGACGTCCCGGTGTGCGTGATCACGTGCAGGATCGACGCCGTGCTCGGAAAGACGGGTGGGCCCGGATCGACGCACCCGGCGCCGTCGGTGATCAGGCCGTCATCGACGGTGCCGTTGCAGTCGTCGTCGACGGCATTGCACGCCTCGACTGCGCCGGGAAACACGGCCGACGACGCGTCATCGCAGTCCGCCGACGCCACCCACCCATCGCCGTCACGGTCGACGGGGCCGGGGCCGGGGCCGGGGCCAGGGCCGGGGCCAGGCCCGGTATCCTGAGGTGGGTCGGTGTCGGACGGGGTGTCGAGCGGGGTGTCGAGCGGGGTGTCGAGCGGGGTGTCGAGCGGGGTGTCGAGCGGGGTGTCGAGCGGGGTGTCCGACGGCGTATCGGCGACGGCGTCGTCCGTCTCCTCCGCCGCGCTGTCCACCGGGAACGCATCGCCCTTGGGGTAATCGACGACGCCGCACGCCACCGCACCGAGCGCCCCGAGCGCGTACCAGATCCGCATCGCCCCCCCATCCCGTCCGTTGTACCGTGCGACGTCGCCACGATCGAGCAGGCCGCATGGATTCGTGCTTGCGCTGTGCGATCCGAGCCGGTCCAGGATGATCGACGGCTGCATCCGCGTCGTCCAGCTCTTGCCGGCGCGGCGCATCCGCGTGTGTCGGCGAACATTCAGGCGCCCCGCCGCAGCCGTGTCTGCCCCGCGCAGATCGCCCGCGTCGCCCCGCGACGCGCAGCACAGCGGCACGCGCCCCTTCGTCCTTTCAACCCTACACCCAAGGCTTTCTCCCCGCTCCGACGCCGCCCCTCACCCGGGGTGCAACGCCGTGGCTCCGCCGCGGCCCGGCGCGAAGTGTATGCGGAGGCCCCGCGGTGTCGAGAACAAGGCAAGGAAACCCCGCGCGCCCAACGGGCACGCGATTCGCTGCGCGCATGCGCTCGCGGAGACCTCATGGAAGAGAATATCGCGCTTCTGATCGACTTTGAGAACATCCACGCCGGCACCGAGAAGGAAGGCCTCGGCCGCTTCGACGTCGGCGCCCTGATGGATCGCCTCAAGGACAAGGGCCGCATCCTGATCAGCCGCGCCTACGGCGACTGGGGCCGCTTCGCGCGGTTCAAGCAAGAGATGCTGGGTGCGAACATCACGATGATGGAGTTGACCAGCCACGGGATGCAGGACAAGAACCGCGCCGACATCGCGCTGGTTGTCGACTGCCTCGAGTTGGCGTTCACCCGCGACTTCGTCAACACCTTCGTCATCGTCTCGGGCGACAGCGACTTCACGCCGCTCGTGCTCAAGATGCGCGAGCTCAACAAGAAGGTCATCGGCGTCGGCACCCGCGGAAGCACCAGCCGCTTGATCATCAACGCCTGCGACGAGTTCATCTTCTACGACACCATCGTCCGCGGAAAGGCCCGCCCCGACGCCCGCGTGAAGTCCGGCAAGGTGCCGCAGAAGGCCGGAAACGCCTTCGCCCTGCTCGTCGAGACCCTCAAGGGCCTGCTCCGCGAGAACCCCACCGCCCCGTACGCGAGCGTCCTCAAGACGTCGATCGTTCGCCGTCAGCCGGACTTCTCCGAGGAAGACGCCGGCTTCAACAGCTTCACGCGCTTCCTCGAGGCCGCCCGCGATGCCGGATACGTCACGCTCGCACGTGACCCGAAGTCGGGCGCCTACCGCGTCGACGTCTCCGACGATGCCGGCCCCGAGGTGCGTGAGGCCCCGCGTGGCGAGCGCAATGACCGGTCCGAACGGTCTGATCGCTCGGACCGCGGTGACCGCTCCGACCGGGGGGAGCGCGCCGAGCTGTCCGACGCCGAGACGGCCGCCGAGATCTACTACCCGGCCGGCAGCCAGCCGATCGTCGCGCAGCTGGCAGCGCTCGGGCTCAGCCCGCTCGCCGCCCCGCCGCGCCTCGCGTTCCTCGAAGGCCTCGCCGACGCCGTGAAGGACCGCGACGCCAAGCGCCGCCGCGTCACCATCCCGTTCGTCGTCGAGGACCTCAAGCGCAAGCTCCGCCGCACGGCCCCCGAGGTCACGCCGCGCGTGATGAAGGACCTGTTCGCCGGACTCATCCAGGCCGGCCTGCTCGTCCATCCCAAGGACGGCACCCCGATCCGCAACGCGTCGGCGCCGTTCACGCTGGGCAAGACGGCCGAGCAGCTCAACCAGAAGCTGGTCGAGCTCTGGATCGGAACGCTCAAGGCCAAGGGCACCGACCTGTCCGACGCCAGCATGCTTGCCGACCTCTTCTACGGCACGCCAGAGCGGCGCCGCGACATC
>JBEIFN010000339.1:0-3475 GCA_040382435.1 Alphaproteobacteria bacterium | reverse complement strand
CGAGCGCTGTGACCAGCCCGAGCGCGCAAGACGCCCGGCGGAGCATCAGTTCGCGGCCTGATAGACGAAGTCGACCCGGAAGCTGGGTTGCCCCTCGTCATCGGTCTCGCAGGCGTCGGTCTCCGCGCGCTGCCACGTCGCCTGCAAGCGGTCGGCGACGGGCTCGAGCACCGCCACTTCGCTGGACGCCTCGCAGCCGTTCGCGTCGAGCAGCTCGGCGTGGAACAGCCCGACGTCGAGCACGTCGGGGATCGCGCAACGCTTGCCCGGCCGCTGCCAGGTCTGCGTCAGCTCGGTCGTGCCGGTGCGCGGCGCGCAGATCACGGTGGTGATCAGCGCCTCGTCGTCGCCGTCGTAGGCGGCGTAGACCAGCGGGTACAGGCCGTCTACGTCCGGCAGCGCGCCGGGCTGGAACGTGCTGACGAGGGTGAGGTCAAACGTGGTCGAGCAGGCGGTGAGGCCCCAAGCGAGGCAGAGCGGAGCGGCGATGGCGCGCATGGTGACCTCCGAAGTGCGTGCAACGTAGCCCCGCTGTGGCCGGCTGTCCCGCCGGCCGTCTATCGGTAGGCGTTGAGGGACTTGAACGTGCGCAAGAACATGGTCGACGACGAGAACACGGGGCTGCCCAGCGCGTTGCTCGCCCGCGACTTTCCGAGCACGCGGTACGCGCCGCCCGGAGCGAGGGTGAGCACTTCGCCGAGGTCCGAGACGATGTAGATCGCCTCGCCCGCGGCGACCGGGCTGGTCCACGTCTCGCCGAGCAGCGTCCCACGCAGGCTCTGCGTGTAGTAGATCGCGCCATCGCTCGCGCGGAGCACGACCAGCGTGCGGTCCTTGCTGATCGCATACAGGTAGCCCTGATGGACGAGCGGAGAGGCGTAGAACCGCTCGCCGACCGAGACGCTGACTGCCCAGGCTGGGCTGACCGAGCCGCCCGACACGCGGCTCGCGCCAGCGCGGATCGTGCCGCCGACCGACGCGTGGGCGTCGGTCCGTGATCCGACCCAGTAGAACATGCCGTCTTTGGCCACGGGGCTGCTGTACCAGACGTCGCCGTGACCCGTAGAGATCACGCGACCGTCGCGGGCGCTGATGATTTGGCCGTTGGGAAGTGCGAGCAGCTCCCCGATCACCGCCGGGGTGCCGTAGTCGCGGTAGGGGACCGAGGTCCAGCGGACGCGGCCGGTCGCAGGGTCGAGGCCGCGCAGGCGATCATAGGGGACCACGAGCGTGCCACCGACCAGCAGCGGGCTGGCGGTGGTGCCGATCTGAAACCCGCGCATCGGCGCCGGTTCGTTACCGAGCCAGACCGACCACTGGCGCGCGCCCGAGGTGGAGAACTTGCTGACGACACCGTTGCCGAACAGGGCGTAGAGGTAGGAGCCGTCGTGCACCGGCGTGGCCGAGGCGTAGCCGATGATCTGACGGTCGCTCGGCGTCCGGTAGGGCTTCATGCCGTCGACGGTCGCGCGAAGCTGGGCCATCTTCGTCGACAACTCGGTGAGTTTGGCGTAGAGCGCCGCGTCGCCGGTGGCGCGGGCCTGGCGCTGGGTGGCGCTGTAGGCCGCTTGCGTTGTCGCGAGCTCAGCGGCGGCCGCGTCGGCCGCGGCGAGCTTGGCTTGGCCGTCGGTCTTGGCGGTGCCGCTCAGCGTGTCGACCCACTGGTTCGTCGCCTTCCACTGCAGCCGCCCCGACGCCGCGTCGGCGCAGAACAGCGTCGTCGGCTCCATCGTGGCGCACACCTGGCTGCCCCCGAGAACGGGTGAGGCGTTGCCGGTGGATGCGAGCGGTAGCGTCCACGCGAGGTGGCCGTCGAGCGTGAGCGGTCCGCGACCGGCGGACACGGCCGTGCCGTCGTAGCGCCAGCCGAACGGTACGGCGTGCGCCGTCGTCGTCCACAGCATCGCCGCGAGCAGCCAAAGTCCGTGCAAGGTCGGTCGGCAGGCCATGTCCACTCCCCCACCCGCCGCTAACCCGCCTTGCCCGTGGCGACGTCCCGACCGTTGGTGCTGACCGAATCCGACGTCAGGGTGCGTCCGCCGCGCACCGGACGCCGAGGTCGGGGAGGCGCGCGCCCTCGGGGACGCCTGCGCGGACCGAGGCGCGTCGTTCGAGCGCCGAGAGCATCATGTGGCTGCCGCCGCGCACGATGCGCAGCGCGCCGGTTCCTCCCGGGCTGGGCCCGGCATCCGAGGTCCACTCCGAGACGTTCCCTGTGAGGTGCACGTGCCCGAACGGGCCGGGATCGCTGCGACCCGACCAAGCGAGGAGCGGGGAGACGCCGCAGCCATCGGGCGGGGTGGCGACGCGCTGCGGGACCCCGTCGAGCCCGGGCGTGATCGTGTCGCAGCTGGGCTGGGGCTTGGCGTTGTCTGCCCAACGGCGGCGTGCCTCACCGCGGGCCGCGAAGTCCCACTCGGCGTCGGTCGGCAGGCGGGCGCCGAGGAAGTGGCACACGGCTTGGGCTTCGGCGGCGGTCAGCCCCGTCACCGGGAGCGCGAGATCGGTCGGACGAGGCTGGGGCAGCGGCGGACACGCGCCGGCCGCGGCGCAGGCGGCGTAATGCCCCTCGCTGACCTCGTGCTTCATCAACCAGATCTCACCGATCGTGACGCTGTGGACGGGTCCTTCGCTGGCCTGCGCCGCGACGTCGTACCCGGGCGCGGAGGGGTCGGTCGCCTGGGCGCCGAGCCAGAACGAAGCGGGTCCGACGGGCAGAAAGCACGACGCCGACCGCGGGTCGGTGGCCTGAAACGAGGCGCACGACCAATTTTGGGGCTGGAGCGGGGCCGACGGGAGCGCCGGTGGCGTCGCAGTGTGTGGCAGCCCCTCGCGGGCTTGCGGCGCTGGGCCTTGGGGGACGGGGCCGTCGGCGAGCCGGGGATCGCGGCCCCTGGCGAGCTCAGCGCCGTCGGGGACGCCGTCGCCGTCGGTGTCGGCGCGGAGCGGGTCGGTTCCGAAGTGACAAGCCTCCGCGGCGTCGGACTTGCCGTCGCCGTCGGTGTCGACGTTGTGGGCGGACGTCCCGATGCGCTGCTCGTGCGCGTCGGTCATGCGGTCCCCGTCGGCGTCGGGGCCTTGGACCGGGCCGCAGGGATACGGTGGTGTCCTGGCATCGGCAGCGGACGAGGTCGTCGCGCACCGGGCGCCGTCGCCGCAGCGCGCGTCGTCGGGCTCGGTCGGCGCGGCGGCACGCACCGGACAGCCGGTCAGCAGCACCAGCATCAGGCAGACGGTTGGCCGCATCGCGTCAGGGTTGCTGCGGCGGCGCGTCGGCGGCGGGGGCTGGTGGCGGTTCGGCCGGGGGCGCACCCGGCGCGGCACCCGGGGCGGTACCTGGGGCGGTAACTGGGGCGGTACCTGGGGCGGTAATGGTTCCGACAGGGGCTCCATCGGGACCCGGCGCCCCGCCTTGCTCGCCCTCGGCGCGCGGGACGCCATCGGGGCCGGCCCCGCCGACCTGCGGCGCGGGCTT
>JBEIFN010000338.1:0-3477 GCA_040382435.1 Alphaproteobacteria bacterium | reverse complement strand
GTACCCACGGTGTAGATCACCTCGTCCGTGCACGTGCCGCCCACTTCGTCAGCCACCGTGAGGGTCAGCACGTGCGTGCCCGCAGTGAGCGCGCTCGTCGGCAGGCTCACCTCCCCCGCTGATGTGGGTTGGCTCACGCCAATCGTACCGTCCCGGTTGCTCGACCAAGCCGCCGACAACCAATCCGCCGGCACATCCACGTCCGACACCGTCCCGCGGAGCACGACCAAGCTACCCAGCTCCGAGGCCGCCCCATCCGCAGGCGCCGTGATCCCGCACGAAGGTGCCGTATTTGGCGGACCCACGTCCACCGTCACGCTGTCCGTCGCCGACTTCCCGTTCTCGTCCGTCACCGTGAACGTGAGGAAGTGCTCGCCTTCTGTCAGGTTCACCGCCCCCAACACGCGACCCTCCGAGTCGGGCGCGGGCGTCGAGAGCGCGCCGTCCCGCGACGACGTCCAAGACGCGGACAACGCCTCCGCCGACGTCTCCGCGTCGCTGCCCGTGCCGTCCAGCGTGATCAGCCGGTCGCTGTACAGCACCGCCGTCGCCAGCGGCGCCGTAATCGACGCCGTCGGCGCCGCGTTCGCCACCACACCGAGCGTCGCCGTGGCTTCGTCCGAGGCACCGTCGGGGTCGAGGACCTCCAGGCGAACCGAGGCCTCCGCGTCAGGCACCGTCACGTCGCAGGTGGTGGTGCCGTCTTCGGCGGGGGCGCTGCCTACGCAAACCTCGATCCCATCAAGGAACCAACGGGCGATCAGCTCCGAAGGATCCGTCGTCGGATCCGACGCCGTGCCCCGCAGCGTGTACGTGCTGCCTTCCACCGCCGACTCTCCGGCCGTCGGGGCCAAGATCGTGGCAACGGGCTTCGCGTTCGTGGCCACGACCGTGATCTTGGACTGGCAACCGAGCACGAGCACGGCAGGCAAAAAGGGCAGGATCCGCATGGTGGAATCTCCGCGGATCCCCTCCCGCGGGTTCACCATTTGCCGCAAGTTTCACATGCTGCAACGACGCAAGTTTCTGGGCCGTTCACCGCGTCGGGCAGCCCTCGTCCGTCCCCTCGTTGCAGTCGTTGTCGACCCCGTCACAGATCTCGACCGCGTCGGGCGAGATCGCCGCGTAGGTGTCGTTGCAATCGTCCCCGGCGCACGCGTAGTCGTCGAACCCGTCATCATCGAGGTCGCAGTCGATCGAGAACGTGACGAACGTCTGGATCGTCTGGGTCTCGACCTGTGCCATCGCGTCAAAGTCGGGCAAGCCCGTACTGTTGTCGAAGATGGTGCCCGTGGAGACGTCGAACTCGATGATCGCGCCGTAGTCACCGGTCGTCCACAGCGTCTGCTCGCCGGGGAGCGGCGGCGCGAAGCGAACCTCCACCGTCGCGGACTCGCGGATCGGCAGGTCTCTCGTCTCGATGGACGACTCGCCCAGTTCGAGCAGCCGCTTGCCCGGCAGCAGCCCGGACCAGCCGTCGCTGCCGTCGTCGGCGGGCGCGGCGGCGTCACCGGGATCACGCAGGCGAGCGGACGACAACTTGAGGTTGAACCAGCCCTGGTTCAGCACACCGATCGACGACCAGGCGAACTCGGTCTGGTTCCAAGTGATGGTCTCGATCGCCCACGGCTTCGCCGCCGACGTCGACGGAAGCATCGCGATCGCGATCTCCGGAGGCTCGGACGCGCACGACGCCCAACACGCCACCCCGACGACGAAGGCTCGACCGACCCGCATCCGACCACCCCCACTTCCAGTGTCCGCGATAACCGGGCGCATGTCCAGCGGTCGACGCGTTGGGCATGGAGGACGCCGATGGCGGTACGGGGCGTAGGAGACGCGTGGGGGGTGCGACGCCTGTCGTGGATCTTTGCGACCACGGTGGTGGCACCCGCGCTCCTGATCCTGCTGATGGGGCTTGGCGCGTTCGGCTACCAGCGATGGACGGCCGCCGACCTCGCGCAACGCGACGTCGCCGTGCAGCTCCCGGTGCTCGCGCGTCTGCTCGAAGCCGAAGTCGCGAATGGCACACTCCCGGTGCCGGGACCGGGCGACGATGACGCCCGCGCCGCGATCGCCGCGGCCGCGCAACGTCACGCGAACCTCGTCGGCGCCGAGGGGCTCGGAGTCGCCCTGCGCGACGCGCCCGCACCCGGCGAACCCAACGTGGAGCCGCTCCGCGGCGCGCTGACCGGCCTCGCGCTCGGGATCACCTTCCCACCCACATGGCGCGCCCCGACATCCACGGTGCTTCCAACGTCGGTGAGCCTCGGGTTGTTCAGCCTCGTCGTCGTCGGCGTGTTCACCGGCACCGTCGCCGCCAGCCGAGAGATCGCCACCAGCCAACGCCAGACCCTCCTCCTGGCGCAGGTCAGTCATGAGCTTCGAACACCGCTCACGGCGATCGGTCTGTTCGTCGACACGCTCCGGGCTGGAGGGTTGACGCCCGAGCGCGAGGCCGAGTGTCTCGACCTGCTCGGTGCCGAGACGCGCCGCCTCTCGCGGCGCATCGAGGACATGCTCACCTGGGCGCGGATGGAAGCCGGCGCGCGGGTCTACGACGCCACCCCCATCGAGCCAACGGCGATCGTCGACGACGCCGTGCGCGCCTTTCGCGCCGCGCGCCTCGCCGACGGCGTCGAGGAGGCCGACGGCGACACGACGCTCACGGTGCGCCTCTCCGAACGCCTGCCGCGTGCGGCCGGCGACCACGACGCGCTGGTCGAGGCCTTGCTCAACCTGCTGACGAACGCATGGAAGCACACCCCGGCGCCGCGCACGATCCGGCTGGACGTGGTCGCCGGTCGAGGCGAGATCGGCTTTCGCGTGCAGGACGACGGACCCGGCGTCGCCCGCAGGGACCAACGACGGATCTTCGAGAAGTTCTACCAGCCGCGCGAGGCCGACAGCGACGGTTCGCTTCGGGGGGTCGGGCTTGGTTTGGCGATGGTCGGCGCGATCGCGCGCGGGCACGACGGGCGGGTCGCGCTCGACAGCGCGCCGGGGGCGGGTGCCACGTTCACGCTGTGGATCCGCGCATCGCGCGACGAGCGCCGTCGCAACGGATAGCCCCCCGCATCCGAGGAGAACCGATGCGCGCCACGTGGACCTTCTTGCTCCCCTTGCTCGCTTGGAACGCTTGCGGAGGCGGCGGCGACAAAGAGTCGACCGAGGCCCTCAACCGCCGCGTCACCTCGTTGGAGCGCCGCCTCGGTGACGTCGAGGACAAGCTCGCGGGCGCCAAGGCCGAACCCGCGTCACCGGCGGCGACCGACAAGCCCGCCGACGAGAAGCGTCACGGAGATCACAAGGCGGGCAAGGACGGCGTGCCCGTGACCGCCGAGGGCGACGCGCAACAGGTGGTGCTGCGCCACAAGCAGAAGACGGCGCCGCTGCCCGCCGAGATCCCTCCGGGAACCTACACCTGGGAGGCGACGTTCGCCGACGGCAGCGCGCCCGTGTCCGGCTCGATCACGC
>JBEIFN010000337.1:0-3484 GCA_040382435.1 Alphaproteobacteria bacterium | reverse complement strand
CGTCGCCCTCGGCGGTTCACCGACGGGCGCGACGGTCGAAGCGGAATCGGCCGCGGCGCTTCCCGAGGAGATGCTGGAGTAGGCGGCGGCCGCGTTGCCGACGCTGGTCGACGCGCTGGGCGGGGCCGCGCCGGCGACCGATGCAGACGTCGTCGAGCCGGAGGGGGCCGTGCCTGTGGTGGCTGAGATCGCCGCCCCGTCCGCTCCTGTCGCTGCGCCCGCCGATCCGACGCCGCCCACGGGGGCGCCGGTCCCTGAGCCGGTGGCGGTTCGCGCGGTCGCGGCGCCGGTGGTGTTGACGCCCGCACCTTCGACCGGGACCGTCGTCGCGTCGACGCCCGCGCCGGACGCCGTACGTCCCGTGAAGGTGCAGGGGCCTCCGCCGTCGCCTGAGACGCCGCCAGAACCTGCTGCGAGCCCGGCTGCGCCTGAGGTGGGTGCCGCTGTCGCCACGGCATCGTCCAATGTCCTCCGACTGGGTGCCACGGAGGCCTACGAGGTGCAGACCTTGGGTGGCGCGCCGGAAGAGGTGGCCCTGAAGCCCGCCGACGTCGCCGACGCGGAGCGACCCGTGGTCGCCCCGGCCTTTGCGGATGAGGGCCTCAAGCCCGCCCCGCGCGACCTCAAGCGTCGCATCCCCGAGCTACCTGTCGCCTACGAGGCGATCCTGGGTACCAAGCGGATCGTCTGCGCCGCCGAGGTGCGACTCGACGGTGCGGGTCGGGCCGATCGCGTCGGGGTGACGACGTGCCCGGCGGCGATGAAGCTGGCGGTGGCCGATGCGCTGACCGACTGGCGCTGGCCCGAGGGATCCGCGGGCTGGTTCGCCGTTGAGGTCCCCGTCGCCCGCAGCGTGCGTGGCGCGAGTGGGCGTCTGTACCATCCCGGCTTCACCGAGCTGAGCCCCGATCGGCCGGCGACGGGCGGTCGCGAGCTGCCCGTGCTCGTCAAGTCGGGGAAGATGCCGATTTACCCGAGGCAAGTGTACCATGGCGACGCGACGTGCCTCGTCAGCGCGACGATCTTGCGCACGGGCAAGTCCGCGGATCTGCGCATCGACGACTGCACGACGCCGTACCGCGTTGAGCTGAACAAGGTGGTCAAGGGCTGGCGGTGGTACCCGGCCGAGGTCGACGGGGTGCCAACCTCAGCGAGCGTCGAGTTCGAGGTGTCGTTCCGCCTCGAACAGGCCGCGCGTTAGCCGGTCCACGTCATCGGGAAGCGGTCGCGTAGCTGCCAGCGTCCGACCGGTCCGGTACCGGCCATGCGGTAGGCTTGGCCGCTCTCGGCGGTCTCGGGGCTGCACTTTGGGCTGAGGACGCGGAGCGCGATGCCGATCCGACGCCCGGAGGTGGTGTTCGGTCCGGAGCTGTGTGCCAGTCGGAAGTGGTGCACGCTGACCTGGCCGGGCTGAAGCGCGTTGTCCACGAAGGAGGCCGGATCAAGCGCAGCCACCGCGGTGGGGCTGAAGGTCAGCCGGTGTCGATCGGTCGGGGCGTCGGGCGGAATCAGCCGGTGGCTCCCCGCGGCGTAACGGAGTCCACCGTTCGCGGGCGTCGCGGTCGTCAGGGCGAGCCACACCGTGACGAGGTGATCGGCGTCTGGGCCCAGCTCTGCGGTGTCCCAATGCCAGCCGATGCCGCGACGCAGCCCTGGCGCCTTTGCGAACACGTCCGCGTTGCGTAGGAGGAGGTCGGGTCCGAGCAGCGGAACGAGCATCGCGTGGAGCCGCGGATCGTCGACGAGCTCGGTCATCCAAGCGCGGAGCGGATGGTCGGCATGGTCCCATGGGCGGAAGTCTGGCATCTTGGTGCCAGGTGGCTGTTCGGCGAGCGCTGCGGCCTCGAGCGCCTCGAACGCCTGGAGGCGCGCCGTCGCTTCTTCTGCGTCCATCCAACGCAGGCCGCGGACGAACCCGTCCCGTTCCCAGGCCACGAGGTCCATCGATGCGTCGGGCACGAACATGCGGGCTCCTCGAGCGGCCTACCGCGGGCAGCGTGCGCAGGGTAACGCGCCTCCCGACCGCCGCGACGTCTTGCCGTGGCGCTGGCCTGGAGCGTGTCTGCGATGTTGCGCCTCGAAGATGTGACCTTGGCGATCGGCACGCGCGAGGTGCTCGACGGCGCGACGATGCACCTGCATCCTGGCGAACGTGCCGGCTTGGTGGGACCCAATGGCGCGGGCAAGACGACGCTGCTCCGGCTGCTCGTCGGCGAACTGGAGGCGGAGCGGGGCCGGGTGGTGCGACGCGCGGGTGCAGACATCGGCTATCTCCCGCAGAAGGCGGTGTCGGGGTCGACGAGGACGGTCTGGGAAGAGGCTGCGGGCGCGCTGGGACGCCTTCAGCAGCTCGGCGCGACGTTGGCCGCGCTCGAGGCCGATGTCGCGCAGGGGCGCCCCGGGGCCATCGAGCGTCACGCGGAGGCGTCAGAGGCGTTCCGCCTCGCAGGTGGCTGGGCCATTGAGGAGCGGATCGGCACGGTGCTCCATGGTCTTGGGTTTCGCCCTGAGCAATGGCATCAACCCTGCGACACGTTCTCGGGCGGGTGGCAGATGCGCATCGCCCTCGCCCGTTTGCTGTTGGCCGAGCCCGACGTCTGGATCCTCGACGAGCCGACGAACCACCTCGATCTCGCCGCGCGGACGTGGCTGGCTGAGTTCCTCGTGGCGCGCGGCCGAACCGTGCTGTTGGTCAGCCACGATCGCTGGTTCCTCGACCGCGTCTGCGATCGCACGATCGAGCTCCGTCACGGTCGGCTGGATGCATGGAAGGGCAACCTCACCTCCTGGCTCGCCGAGCGCGAGCGTCGCGCCGCCGCGGAGCTCGCGGCGTTCGAAGCACAGCAGGACGAGATTTCGAAGCTTCAGGGGTTCGTGGACCGATTCGGCGCCAAGGCGACGAAGGCGAGCCAGGCCCAGAGCCGTGTGCGCGCGCTCGAGCGCATGGACCGCCTCGATGCTCCGACCGCGGACGGTCCCCGTGCGCGGCTGGTGCTCCCGGACGCGCCCGGATGCGCCGAGGAGGTGGTGGTCCTCGAGCGTGCTGCCGTCGGCTGGCCGGAATCCCCGGCGCTGGTTCGCGACTTGGACCTGACGCTGTTGCGTGGCGAGCGTCTCGCGCTGATCGGCCCGAACGGCATTGGCAAGTCGACGCTCCTCGCGGCGATCGCGGGGACCTTGCCGTTGTCGGCCGGGCGGCGTCGCCTGGGTCGTGAGGTCCGCATCGGGTGGTATCGGCAGGATGTGGCGCAGGCCTTGCGCGCGGATGCGACGCCGCTCGAGGTGGCGCACGCGGCGTCGCCGCTCACTCCGGAACCGCGGGTTCGAGGCGTCTTGGGCGCGCTCGGACTGCGGGGTGATGCCGCGCTGCGACGGATCGGCGACCTCTCCGGGGGCGAAAAGTCGCGCGTCGTCCTTGCGTCGTTCGTGTTGCAACCTGCAAATCTGCTGTTGCTCGACGAGCCGACCAACCACCTCGACGCGG
>JBEIFN010000336.1:0-3493 GCA_040382435.1 Alphaproteobacteria bacterium | reverse complement strand
CGGGTCGGGGCCGGGTGGCGCCGTCGCCGCCTACAACTTGGCGTCCGCGGGCCTGCGTGTGGTCGTCGTCGAGGCCGGACCGCGCGTCAGGGCGCGCGAGATGACGCGAAACGGCCCGGAGTTCCTCCGAAAATACTATTGGGAGGGGGGCACGCGGCTGCTGCGCGGGTCGGGCATGTGGCCGGCGATGAGCGGCCGTAGCCTCGGCGGCAGCACGATCGTCAACAGCGCGATCATCTTCCGGCTGCCGAACGACGTTCGGCGCGCTTGGATCGAAGAAGACGGCCTGACGCACCTTGAGGGGGATGCGCTCGACCAAAGTTACGACCGCATCTTTGAGACGCTCAAGGTCGATCCGACGCCGGAGGAGGCGTGGGGCCCGCGTAATGTGCTGACGCGCGACATCTTGCGGCAAGCCGGCCTCGAAGCCAAGCCGCTCCCGCGCGCCGTGCAGGGGTGCAAGGGGACGAACGACTGCCTGACGGGTTGCGGATCGGGGGCCAAGCAGTCCGTCGACAAGAACTATCTGCCGATGGCGGTCGCCGCGGGGGCTGCGATCTACACCTGCGCCCACGTCGAGCGGCTTACGCTCCGCGGGGACGTCGCCACGGGTGTCGTTGGCTACATCGCCGACCCCGAGACGCAGGAAGCGGTGGGGCGGTTCACCGTTCGCGCGTCGAAGGTGATCGTCGCGGCCGGCACGATGCACACACCGGTGGTCCTCAAGAACAGCGGCATCACCGTCGGGGGGCGCGTCGGTGGCACGTTCCAGGCGCACCTGAGCAGCTTCGCGCTCGGCGTCTTCCCGCAGATCGTCGATCCCTGGGTCGGGGCGACGCAGGGCTACGGCGCGTTCTCCGATCGCGTGCCGGGGATGAAGTTTGAAGCGTTGTGGGCGCCTTCTCCGCTCATCGGTGCCGAGTGGGGACCGAGCGGCCCCGAGATGTACGAGCTGCTGCCTGACTTCAAGCATGCGTTGATGATCCCGCTCGTCTACCGGGCGCCGTCGGTGAGGGGACGCGTGGGGCTGCGCTTCGACGGGATGCCCGACACCGTGATCAAGGTGCCGCGCGAGGCGATGTGGGTCGTTCTCAGCGAGGTCAAGCGCATCGTGGACGCGATGCTCGAGCTGGACGCGCGCTACGTCTACACCGGCGTGTTCGGGGTCCCCGAGCGCATCGAGACGAAGAAGCAGGCAGAGACACTCCTCTCGCACAGCATCATGCCGCGTCACGTGACCATGACGGCCAATCACACCTTCGGCTCGTGCAGGATGAGCGCGAAGATCAGCGACCGCGTCGTCGGCCTCGATGGCAAGGTGGACGGCTTGCAGAACGTCTGGCTGTGCGACGCGAGCGTGTTCCCCAGCCCATCGGCCGTCAACCCTCAGGCGACCGTGATGGCGCTCTCGGATCTGACGTCGCGAGGCATCGTCGCGCGCGCCTGAACGCAGCCGGCCGCGCGTTTGCACGGCGTCGTCGTCGCGGCGGCATCACCTCGTTAGCCGTCGGCCATGTTGCTGAACGCGCAAGGTGTCGAGCTGGCTTGGGGAGGACGTGAGATCCTCCGAGGCGCAGACCTCACGGTCGAGCCCGGCGAGGTCGTCGGCCTGGTCGGCCCGAACGGCTGTGGAAAGTCCACGCTTCTGCGCATCCTCGCAGGCGAGGTGGCGCCGGATCACGGCGTGGTGCACCGAAGCGGTACGCTGGGTGTGCTCGGACAAAAGCCCCAGCTCCCCGCAGGTACCGTGCGCGACGTGGCCGCGGCGGCGTTGTCTTGGCACGCCGACCTGATCGCGGCGTATGAGCGGGCCTTGGTGCAGGGGGATGTCGAGGGATCGGCGCGCGCGCAGAGCCTGCTCGACACCGTCGGCTGGACCCTCGATCACCAAGTCGACGCCGTGCTCGGGCAGCTCCGCGCGCCCGACGGCGACGCCCGTACCGAGACCCTCTCGGGTGGCCAGACGCGTCGCGTCGCGTTGGCGCGCGCGCTGCTCGCGGGCCCACAGTTGTTGCTGCTCGACGAGCCCACCAACCACCTCGACGCGTCGGCCGTCGCGTGGCTCGAAGGGTTCCTCGGGAGCTTCCGCGGGGGCGTCGTGCTGGTCACGCACGATCGCTACCTGCTTGAGGCCGTCGCCACCCGAATCGTCGAGGTCGAGGATGGCCTCCTCGTGGCGTATGACGGGAGCTACGGCGACTACCTCGTCGCGCGTGCGGAGCGCCAAGCCGCGCTGAGCAAGGCCGAGGACGCCCGGCTCAACCTGCTCCGACGCGAAGCGGCGTGGGCCGCGCGTTCGCCGGCGGCGCGTACCACGAAGCAGCGCGCACGCCTGGACCGGCTGGAGGTCCTTCAGGCTGCGCGGCCCCTCCCTGTGGAGCGGACGTTCTCGCTCGATCTTCGGACGGGCGAGCGTTTTGGCCGCACGTTCCTCGAGGCCCGCGGCCTCAAGAAGCGCTACGACGGGCCGCCGCTGTTGCGCGCGCTCGACCTCGATCTCGGTCCGGGCGATCGCATCGGGATCGTCGGCCCCAACGGTGTCGGCAAGACCACGCTCCTCGGCATGCTCACGGGCGAGGTCGCGCCCGACGCGGGGACCATCCGCCGAGGGCAGCGCGTCCGACACGCGATCCTCGATCAGCACCGCACCGGCCTGCCGGAAGGCGAGACCGTCTTCGACGCGGCAGGGGGCGGCCGCGAGACGCTGGTCGTCGGCGACAACGAGATCCACGTCGCCGGGTTCCTCAAGCGGTTCCTGTTCTCTCGGGAGATCCTCGATCAGAAGGTCGACGCGCTGTCCGGAGGTGAGCGCGCGCGCCTGCTGCTCGCCAAGAAGATGCTCGAAGGAGCCAACCTCCTCATCCTCGACGAGCCGACAAACGATCTCGACTTGATGACGTTGTCGGTCCTTGAAGAGGCCCTGCTGGGCTACGACGGCGCCGTCGTCGTCGTCACGCACGATCGTGCGTTCCTCGATCGCGTCTGCACGGCAGTGCTGGGGTTCCACGGAGACGGAGAGGTCGTCCGGTACGCCAGCCGGACGCAGTGGGAGCACGCGGTGGCTGCGCGCGCGCAGGCGGCTGCCACAGCCACACTCCCGTCGAGCGGGGCGGTAACGCTACGCCCGGCCAGCTCCGACGCCCAGCCCAAGGCCTCGCGCCTGTCGTTCAAGGAGCGAAAGGAGCTCGACGGACTGCCGGACCGCATCGCAAGCATCGAGCAGGAGATTGCGCGGATCGAGGCGTTGCTTGCTGATCCCGCGACGTACCGTGGCGGTGAGGCCGCGGCGCTCGCTGGGCAGCTCGACGCGTCGAATGCGTCGCTCATCGAGGCGTTCGCGCGGTGGGAAGCGCTCGAGGCTCGCGCCTAACGCAGGCGGGCAGCGTCGCGCGCGCGCTCCTTGGCGCGAAGCGGCTCCAACTCGTCCTCGGCGACGCGATGGGGGCGCAGCGACGTCTCCCACAACCGCGTGTGCAACGACTCCGCGGGGTCG
>JBEIFN010000335.1:0-3494 GCA_040382435.1 Alphaproteobacteria bacterium | reverse complement strand
TTCGTAGGCGTGGCGAGCAGCCGCGAGCGCGGCGGGCGACGGGTCAGGGATCATGACGCAGCCTCCAGGCCGCCCGGAGGCGGCCCATCGCGCGCTGAACGCGCTTGCGGAAGGTGGCGGGCGCGAGCTCGGGGTCGCGCAGGTGGGGTTGGACCGACGCCAGCAGGGTCGCGGCGTCGTCGGGTGCAAGCAGCGCGAGCACGTCGCGCAGGGCTTGGCGCTCTTCGGCCGCGGAGGCCAACGCCTCGGGCGAATCGGTGGCGAGCAGAGCGCGCGCGTCGTCAAACGCGTCCTCGCGGCGGCGCTGCTGGGTGCGCAGCACGGTGCGGCAACGCCAGGTCGCGATGCCGAGCGTCCAAGCGAGCGCGTCGCGGCTGGGATCGAAGGCTGCGACCTTGGCGAAGACATCGATCATCGCCTGCTGTGCGGCGTCGTCGGCGAGCGCGTCGTCGCGCAGCATCCGTCCGGTGAGGGCGCGGACCGCTGGCCAGGTCGCCGCGTAGAACGGTGTAAAGGCGTCCCGGTCGCCATCGGCGAGGCGGGACAGCCAATGGTTCAGGGCGTGGCGGTCAACGGCGCGCATCGACTCAGCAGAACACGCACCACCAGGTGCCGCAGCACCAGCCGAGGCTGCAGCAGCCTGCGGAGACGGCGGCGAGCGCGGCGGGGACAGCGGTGGCGATGGCAGCGAGCTTGAGCATGGGACCTCCGAAGGTGGGTTCGTTCCCCTAGGCGGCAGCGGCGGTAAGCGTGACCGGTTTTTTAGCCTCGTCCGATGAGCATGCGTACCACGCGGAAGCGATGTGGGCGGTACGGGGCCAGCTGTTCGAGCATCGTGGTGTCGCTGGCGGGCCGCGCGTCGCGGCGCCATTCGGCCACGAGCCGCGGCAGGTGGACGTCGCCGGGGATGCAGGCGTCGGCGTCACCGAGCACGTGACCGGCGAACATGCCGCGGGTCCACGGGCCCACACCAGCGCGGTCGTCGAGCGTGTGGGCGGCCTCGGTCGTCGTGGCCTCGTCGAGGGTGCGCGCGAGCCAGGCGACCTCGTGCAACGTCGCTCCCCGGCGGGCATCGACGTCCCAACGGCCCCACGACGCCGCCGAGACCGTCTGTAGCCGCGACCACGGGGCCAACATCCGCAGCCCGAGCGGTCCGGGCGCGTCCGAGCCCAACGCTCCGACGACCCTCGACCAGCTGCGTGCGGCGTCGGCGAATCGAACGCGTTGCTGCAGGACGATCGCAGCGAGCGCGTCGGCGCGCCAGGGGAGGCTGATCAGCCGCAGGCCCCGGTGGGCAGCGTCGAGCGTGCGTGCCGCAGCTTCGGCCCCCGGCCAGCCGTCGAGGACGTCGTGGGCGCCGGTGAGGCCCGCGACGCGCGCGATCGCCCAGCCGGCGCCAGGCCCCCACGCTTTGGCGCGCCACCGATCGACGTCGAGCGCGAGCGCGAGCGTGACCGGTCCCTCGGGGGTCTGCCACGCCTTCGCGAGCAGGCCGCCTTCGAGCCGTCCGGTCGGGTCGTGGGGACCGAACAAGGCGAACCGCAGCGTGCCGACGGGGTCGAGCGGCGCATGGCAGCCGTCGCGCTCGGCGTCGGGGGTCAACGACCGAAGCAGCGCGCGTACAGCGCCTCGAACTTCTCCGGGGTCATCGGGACCGGGTTCGTCCCGGTGGAGCCGTCCGCTTGGCTCTCGACGGCCCATGCCGCGATGTGCGCGTCCGAGACGCCGAGGTCGGCGAGGGTGTCGGGGATGCCCGTCTCGGCGCGCAGCTCCCGGATCCAGTCGATGAACGCGTCGAACGACGGGGCGAGCCCGAGGTGCGCCGCGAGGCGTTCGATGCGCGGCTCGATCGCTTCCCGGTTGAACGCGAGGACCCACGGCATCACGACGGCGTTGAGCAGACCGTGGTGCAGGTCGGTGTGCGCACCGATGACGTGGGCGAGGCTGTGCATCGCGCCGAGGCCCTTTTGAAACGCGGTCGCGCCCATCAGGGAGGCGGCGAGCATCTCGGCGCGCGCGGTCAGATCGTGACCGTCGGCCCATGCGCGGCGCAGGGAGCGGTGAACCAACACGATGCCCTCCGTGGCGATGCCGTCGGCCAACGGGTGAAACCCGGGCGCGCAGTAGGCTTCGAGGAGGTGGCTCAGGGCATCGAGGCCGGTGGCGATCGTCAGGTGCGGCGGCAGGCCGACGGTCAGCTCAGGATCGGCGAGGACGCGGGCCGGCAACATCTTGGGGTGGAACAGGATCTTCTTCTTGTGATCGGCCGTATCGACGATCACCGACGCGCGGCCGACTTCGGAGCCGGTGCCCGACGTGGTCGGGACCGCGATCACGGGCACCATCTTGTCGGGGTCGATCCGCAAGAAGTTGTCGCCGACGTCCTCCAGATCGAACAGCGGCCACGTCTGACCGGCCATCATCGCGATCGCCTTGCCGGCGTCGAGGCCAGAGCCGCCCCCGAACGCGATCACGCCGTCGTGTTGGCCGGCGCGAAGCGCTGCGACGCCGGCCATCACGTCCTCGCCGGTGGGGTTGGGCTTGAGGTCGGAGAAGACGCTCACCGCCACGCCCGCCTCGGCGAGCAGCGCCTGAACCCGCGCCGTAACGGGCGCGCTGGCGAGGCCGCGGTCGGTGACCAACAACGGGCGCTGAATGCCGAGATCCGCAAGCGCGGTGGGGAGTTCTTGGATGCGGCCTGCGCCAAAGCGCACCGCGGTCGGGTAGTTCCAGTTGCCGGTCAACGTCATCGGTTCAGCCTCGGCGCAGGTGGTAGGACTTGGGGCGGGTCAGGGCTTCGAAGCCGACGCGGCCGAGCGTCGCGCCGCGGCCGGAGTCGCGGACGCCGACCCAGGTCAGCTCAGGGTCGAGCGCGTCGCAGCGGTTCTGGAACACGGTGCCGACGTCGAGCTCGGATGCCAGGGCGTCGGCGGCGTCGTTGTCGCGCGTCCAGATCGAGGCGGTCAGGCCGTACCGCGAGGCGTTGATCGCGGCGATCGCGTCGTCGTCGCCGGAGACGGGGAGGATCCCGCACACGGGCCCGAAGGTCTCTTCGCGCACCAAGTCGGCATCGCGCGCCAGCCCGAGGAGCAGTTGGGGCGCGAGGTAGGGCAGGCCTCGGTCGGCCGCCGCGAAGCGGGCCGCGTCGAGGAGCGGCGTGGCGCCGGCGTGGAGCGCGCGTTGCAACCGCTCGGCGACCGCCGCGGCGTTGCGCGCACGCACCATCGGTCCAAGCGTGGTGGCGGCGTCGGTCGGGTCTCCGAGCGTCCAGGCATGCGCGGCCTTCACCGCGCGCTCGACGAAGTCGTCGAACACGGCGGCGTCGACGTAGATGCGTTCGACCGCGCAGCAGGACTGACCCGCGTTGAACAGCACGCCCTCGACGATGTTCTCGGCGGCGAAGTCGAGGTCGGCGTCGGCGCGTACCCACGCAGCGTCTTTGCCCCCCAACTCCAGACCCACGGTCTTGAAGGTGCCCCCGGCCGCGGCGTGGA
>JBEIFN010000334.1:0-3496 GCA_040382435.1 Alphaproteobacteria bacterium | reverse complement strand
GTCGCGGTCGCGGTCGCGGTACCAGGTCGGCGCGCCGATGACGGCGTTGACGTCGATGTCGCCGTCGCAGTCGTCGTCGACGCCGTTGCAGATCTCGTTCGCGCCCGGGCGCACCGCCGAAGAGGCGTCGTCGCAGTCGTAGGCGAAGACGGTGCCGTCGCTGTCGCCGTCGATCCACAGGTCGGGCCGCGCGCCAAGGCCGCCCGTCACGCCGATGTCGGCGATCGACCCGTCGGGATCGGTGGTGCTGGGATCACCGCCGTCGCGGAGCGGGCTCGTCGGCACGAGGCGGAGATCGTCGTCGTCGCACACGCCGTTTCGGCGGTAGGCGAACAGGAGCGGGTCGGCTTGCACCGCGTGGGTGCCGCGGGTGGTGCCGACGACGTCGCCGCTCGCGTTGCTCCACCAGGCACTCCAGTCGAGGGCCACGGTCGTGCCTGTCGCGGCGGCTACGGCGCTGCCGGCGTTCGTCCAACCCCACAGGACGTGTGTCGCGGTCAGCTGCCCGCGCGCGATCCGAACGCTCCCCCCAGCGCCGGTCGCGCTCCCGTCGAGGAGATCGGCGTGATCGAGCGCGACGCTGCCGGAAGGGGCGTCGATCCAGATGGCGCCGCCTTCGCCGTTGGCGCGGGCGCCGGTGGTGCGGGTGTCGAGGAGCACGAGATGGTCGAGTGTGGTGGCGCCGGCGCCGGTGACGCGTAGCGCGCCGCCTTCGCCGCCCGCTTCGCTGTCGCACACCGTCCAGTCACTCCCCTGAACGCGCCCCACGCCGTCCAGCGCGAGTCCGCCGGCCTTGCGTGCGGAGGTGGCGCGCAGATGCACGCCTTCGAGTTGGGCGTCGACGACGTTGTTCAGGCGGGCCGCGCCGCCGACCTCGACCGCGCGGGCGTCGCGGATGGTGACCTCGCTGAGGATCACGGCGCCGGCCGCGTCGGCGAACAACCCGCCTCCGTCACGTCCTGCGGCGGCGTCGGTGATCGTGACCGAGGTCGCCGTCAGCGTCGCATCTTGGTCGAGGAAGAACACACCGCCGTCAAGCGCGGCGCCGTGGGTGACGAAGTCGGCGCGGGTCACGGAGCAGGATGCGGCGCCAGTGCAGGCGATCGCGCCTCCCACCGTCGCGCCGCCGCTCGTGAACGTCGCATCCTCGACCTCGAGGGTGGCACCGTCCGCGTACAGGTGACCTCCGAGGGACAGCCCGTAGGCGAGGTTGTTCTCGAAGTCGCAGTTGTCGAAGGCGAGCGCGGCCCCGTCGAGCGCGGCGGCGGCTGCGCCTTCCCAGGTCGCGTTGACGCGGTCGTTCCCTGCGATCCGGCTGTTGACGACCCGCACCGAGGCGCCCTGGGTGGCGGTGATCGCGCGCGCGCCGTCGGCGGCGAAGGTCACGCCGAGGACGACGACGGTGCCTCCTTCGACGCGCAGCAGCTCGGTGTCGGTGCCGCGCCAAGTCACCGCGCCGAGCGCGCTGAAGGTGAGCGTGCGGCCGAGGAGCACGACCGCGTCATCGTAGGTGCCGGGGTCGAGGGTGAGGATGTCGCCATCGGCGGCGACGGCGACCGCGTCCGAGATCGTCGAGAGCGAACGCGTGGGGCCAACGGCCAGCGTCGCCGCCGAGGCTTCGGGGAGCAGCGCGAACGCGAGCGCGGGCAGGAACATGGGGCCTCCGGTACACACCGTGCGGCGCTTCCATAGCCCGTGCGCGGGGCGACGCGCAGGGCATGGCTTTGCGCGCCCGCAGGGGCTACCATGGGGTGTTCCCGGGGGTTTCATGCGTCTCTCTGCCTTGCCGTTCGCGCTCCTCGCTGCTTGCTACGACCCGATCGAGATCCCCGAAGCCGAGGACGCCACGTGGCGTTGGTTCGTGATCGACGGCGAGCGCAAGTGGGAGTTCGAGTCCGACGATACGACGGTGCCGTACCGCATCGTCGCCTCGAAGACGGCCGAGACCACCTTCGACGAGGGATCCGACCTTCCGATCTCGACGATCACCTTCAGCTACGACTGCTTGAGCGACAGCGGTGAATGCCTCGCCGACACCGACGGGGACGGGGTCAAGGACCTCGAAGCGCAGGCGGGGTGGACCTGGCAGCTCTCCGTGTTGTCCTCGGAAGGGGCCTTCTGGCATAGCTTCGACGATGCGATCTACGCGCCACCCGTGCAGATCGCGACCGCGTCGCAGGCGATCGACGAGGCCGTCACCACCACGTCGAATGGCGCGACCTTCACCTCGACGCGCGGCGATCGGGAGCTGTGCGACACGAAGTACTGGAAGGAAGACAACCAGCCCGACGCGTGCATCAGCTGGACGATCGAGGACGGTGGCGCCGGAACGCCGATCGCTGGCACCTGGCAGGCGCTGTACGAGTACGGCTTCGTCTCGTTCCGGCGCGCGGCGGATGGGCGCCTGTGGCGCTTGCGCGGCTACGACGTCACCCGCTGACCGCGGGTCATCGCCTCGCCGTTCTGCCGCCGTCGCGTGCGGCGGACGGCGACGTCGGTCAGGTCAGGTCAGGGCGTCTTCGCGGCGCCGCCAAGCGAGGAGCGCGAACGGCAACAGGGCGAGGCCCACGCCGTGCGCTGCGCCACCCAAGCTCCATTGCTGGGCGAGCTCGTCGGGGCTCGCCGCGCACGACAGGCAGTCGCTGCTGCTGCTCCCGCCGCTGCTGCTCGTGCCGCCTTGGTCTTCGACGGTGACGGTCACGAGGTCGGGGGACGAGGTGAGCAGGCCGTCCGAGACGGTGAGCTCGACCACGTAGGGGCCGGTCATGTCGGGCGAGAAGCGGGGGTTTGCCGGAGATCCTGCGACGGACAGGCTCGCCTGGCTCCCCGGTGGGGTGTTCACGAACCGCCAGTTGTAGGTCAGGGCGTCGCCGTTGGCGTCGTAGCTCCCGGACCCCGAGAGCTGGACCAGCGTGCCGATGACTACGCGCTGGTCGAGTCCGGCGTCGGCGACGGGTGGCTGGTTCTCGGCCTCGACCGAGATCCGGAGCGCGTCGTTGTCGGCGCCACCGCGGCCGTCGTTGACGGTGAGGATCACCTCATAGGTGCCGGTCTTGTCGGGGACGAGCGTGGCGGTGCTGAACGACGCGTTGCTCAGCGTGGGGTTCGACCCCGGCGGCTTGATCGAGATCGACCAGGCGTAGCTGAGCGGGTCGTTGTCGACGTCGGACGATCCGCTGCCGTCGAGGAAGACCGTGGTGCCGACGGCGACGTCGAACTGGTCGGGCCCGGCGCTCGACATCGGCGGGTTGTTGCGCGCTTCGGTGTCGGTGCCGCCGCCCGTGGTGCCGCCGCCGCCCGTGGTGCCATCGTCGGGTGGCGTGGCGCTGTCGCGCCCGATCTCGCCCGTGTCGTTCGAGCTGGACTGGTAGGACTGAAAGGCGTCGCAGCCGATCTGCAGGGCGATGACCGCGGTGAGCGCTGGCACGGCGAGAGCACGCATGGTCGACCTCAATGCAAGTAGAATGATCATAGCACGGACGCAGGGCGTCGGCTT
>JBEIFN010000333.1:0-3500 GCA_040382435.1 Alphaproteobacteria bacterium | reverse complement strand
GATCCATCTGGGTGCGCCTGGCGCGACGGTACGGACCGCCTCGGCGAGGCGCTCTTGCGCGGACGGGCTCAGGCGGTCGATCTCATCGAGGAACAACGTGCCGCCCTGCGCGAGCTCCACGCGTCCGGGCCGTCGACCGCCATCCGAGGTCTCTCCGCCCCACAGCTCGCGGTCCAACTCGTCGGCGGTGTACGCCGCGCATCGCACGGTCAGGAACGGGGCGTCGCGGCGTGGCGAGTGATCATGGACGAACCGGGCGAGGGCTTCCTTGCAGGTGCCCGGCTCGCCGTCGAGGAGCACAGGGATGGGCATCTCGGCGAGGCGCTGCAGACGAACGCGCAAGTCGACGGCGTCGATGCTCGTGCCCTCGAGGAGCCATGGGTACGCCGACGCGGTGCCGTCGGACGCGGCGCGGCGGCGACTGTCGAGCGCGTGGCGGACCGTGTCGAGCAGCTCCCGCTGGTCGTAGGGCTTGGTGAGGAAGTCGGCGGCGCCTTGCTTCAACGCGCCCACGGCGACTTCGACCGTGGCCCACGCCGTGAGGAGCACGACCGGTGTAGCAGGAGACAAGGCGTGGACGCGACGCATGAACGCGACGCCGTCGAGGCCAGGCATCCGTAGATCGGTGAGGACGAGGTCGGCCGGCTGCTCGGGGAACGCTTCGAGGGCCTCTTCGGCCGAAGCCGCGGTGCGGACGTCGTAGCCCGCGCGGGCCAGCTGCGTCGCGAGGACCCGGCGCAGGCTCGGCTCGTCGTCGACCACGAGGACTGTGTCACGCTGCATCGGAGAACCTCCCGCGGACGCAACCTATCTCGTGGCCCGGGTTGCGAGCGGCGGTGGGAGGGGTGAAGAGCCGAGGTGTTTGTTCGTCCAAGGGTCGGGAGGCGTCTATGGTGTTGTCGCGTCGTGCCTTTTCACGGTGGCTGGCGGTGGTCGTCGTCGCTTGGACGCTCGCGGTGGGGCGTGCGCAGGCCGCCAGCCCGGCGCCTGATTTCACGCTGCGCGATCTTCGTGGGCAGACCTGGCATCTCGCCGATCTGAAGGGCTACGTCGTGGTGCTCTCGTTTTGGAACAACAGCTGCGCTCCCTGCAAAGAGGAGATGCCGCACCTGCAAGCCGTCCAAAACGAGTTTCAAGCCAAGAACCTGTTTGTCCTCAGCGTGAACATCGACGATGCGCGCTTCACCAGCATCGTCCGCGATTACATCGGTTCCAAGGGCTATACCTTCCCGGTTCTGCTCGACACGTCGAGCGCGGCGGTGGTGAAGTACAAGGTCGACAAAGTCCCACCGTACACGCTCGTGATCGACCGGTTGGGCAACATCGTCTGGAAGAATGCGGGCTACGGTCCCGGCGTTCAGGCTGAGCTCCGCAAGGCGATCCTGTCGGTCCTGTGAAGACGTTTGCACGCAGCTCGTGGATCGTCCTGATCGGGGCCTTGGCTCCGGCTGCTTGGGCGGCTCCGTCGGACGACGCGCCGGAAGGTGCGGAGACGCCCGAGGTGTCGGCGTTGGTCGTCGAACCCGACGCGGCAGCCGGCCCACCGAGCCCTCCGAGCCCTCCGAGTACTCCGAGCCCTCCGAGCCCTCCGGGCCCTCCGAGCCCTCCGAGTCCTCCGAGCCCTCCGAGCCTTGGCGGAGCGCGCTCCAAACCGGTGGTCGGTGCTGTGTTCTCCGAGGACTTCGATCTTCGCCTGTGGCGGATGCCGGATCGCCTCCCGGGCTTCGAGGACCGCCCCGTCCTCGACTACGTGGAGCAGGTGAACCGGTTCACCACGCAGCTGTCGATCGGCGACTGGGGCGTCTATGGCCAGGTCGATCAGGTCGCGCTGATGGCGAACACCTACTTCCTCGACGACGTCCGGGTCCAAGAGCGCGAGCTGCTCGCGACGGGCACGTGGTCGCCGCTGCTCGGACGCGCGTTCGACCCGCTCACGCAGCCCGACACCACGCGGGGTGTGATCGGGAGGAACCTCTACTTCAACCTGGAGAAGCTCCAGGTCTCGTACGACCGGCCCACCGTCTCGGTCAAGCTGGGAGACAGCTACGTCGCGTTTGGACGCGGGGCGGCGCTCAACCTCAACCGCAACGCCAACATCGACATCGACACCTCGCTGCAGGGTGCCCAGGTGACGTGGCGGCCACGGTCGGCCGAGGTGACGGCGATCTTGGGGCAAGTCAACCGCCAGCAGGTGTTCCAAGACAACCCCAACCGTGGCATTCGCGGTGACCGGCGGCACCTCGTCGCAGGCGTCGCGGCACAGTCGGTCGGCCTCGGCAAGGTCAACGTCGGCGGACACGGCGTGGTCTACGACTTCGTCAAGGATGCAGGGTGGAAGTCGGGTTTCACCGAGTTGGGTCCGGCGCCCGACGCGGTCGTAGGGGGCGCTTGGGTGGACGCGGTCGGCCTCGGGCCGCTCGATATGTTCGCCGAGGTCGACGTGTTCGCCTACCCGACGCCGGACCTCTGGTCGGGAGAAACGCCGCGGCCCGGTTACTCGATCTACCTCTCGGGCAACCTCCGGGAGGGCCGAACGAGCGTTCTGCTGGAAGCCAAGCGCTACAAGGACGTCGAACAGGTCAACGCGCTGCTTACGGCCGATCTGTACGAGATCGCGATCGCGCCGACGCTCGAGTACGAGCGTCAGATCACCGAGGACAGCTCGGCGGCGTTGAACAGCCACGACATCTGGGGCGGGCGGGCGAAGGTCGCGTACACGGCGATCCCTGAGGCCCTGGTCCCCTACGTCAGCTTGGCGGCGTACCGAGATCTCGACCTTGGCGGTTTGCACTTCAACCCTGTGCCCGAGACGATCTGGCATCCGATCGTCGGCGTGGACTACACGCACGACGGGTGGAGCGTGATCGCGAACGCGGGCGCGCGGATCGACGACCGAGACGGAACGGAGCACGGTGCCGATCGGCACGTCCATGGCGACCTGATCAGCCGGTTTCCGTTGATCAAGGACTGGTGCCTCGATCTCAGCGTCGCCGCGGAGCGGTACCTGTGGGGGAACAACACGTTCCAACAGGCGGACTACACCGAGATCGAGTCGGCGGTCTCGCTGCAGAAGGGCACGCTCGTCACCATGACTTGGTACATGGACTACTCGACCAACCCGTTGATCGACACGGTGGGCAACCTTACCGACGCGCTCTACGGTGCCGGCGAGTTGATGATCATGCCGACGTCCTCGGTGACGGTCCGCTTGTTCTACGGCGCCTACAAGTCCGGCATCCGGTGCTCGGGCGGACAGTGTCGCGTGATGCCGGGCTTCGACGGTGCGAGGGCGAGCGTCACGGCGACGTTCTGACGCTGGGCTTCGCGTGTGTTGCCACGTCGCGGTGCGGGTCGGTGTCGGCGTGAGCCGGGAGCGTTAGGCCGCCGCGTCTTGGAGGGAGCCGTGGCTCGCATCCTCAACGCGCCGTTCGAGCGCGCCCTGATCGTCGAATCTCCGCACCCCTCGCTCGACGCACACCTCGCGCGGGTCGGCATCACCG
>JBEIFN010000332.1:0-3504 GCA_040382435.1 Alphaproteobacteria bacterium | reverse complement strand
GCTACACGGGGTGGGTGCTGATCGCCGCCATCCTGTTTCTGACGGGCGTGTTCTTTCAGGTCTTCGCGCTCGGCCAGGGCGCTCAGTACAGCCACGAGGTGCTCGCGGCGTACTTTGAGGTGGCTGGCTACATCTTCAACACCGCCGCGGTCCTCGTCACGATGCGGTCGTTCGCCGAGGAGCGGCAGCTCGGCACCGAGCAACTCCTCGCGAGCAGTCCCGTCGGCAGCCACGAGATCGTGCTCGGAAAGTACCTCGCGGCGTCACTGTTCCTCGTCGGCACCTCGCTGTTGACGTTGTACTTGCCGGCCTTGATCTTCGTGAACGGCAAGGTCAGCCCCGGCCACATCGCGGTGGGCTACGTCGGCCTGGCGGCGATGAGCACCTCGATCGCGAGCGTCGGTGTGCTCATGTCGAGCTTGTTCCGCACGCAAGTCGCCGCGGCGATCACCACCGGCATCACGGTGGGCGTGTTCGTCATCGCTTGGATGCTGTCGGACTTGGTGGCACCGCCGTTCACCGATGTGTTGGCCTACGCCGCGCTCTGGGACAAGCACTACACCTCGTTCATCGAGGGGACGCTGCGGAGCCGGGATCTGGTGTTCTACGCGTCGCTGACGGGGGTCTCCCTGTTCGGCGCGACGCGCGTTCTCGAGGGGAGGCGCTGGCAATGACGACCTACGTACTGCTGGGAATCCTCGTGATGGCCACCGGCGCCGCGGCTTGGCGCTTCCCGCGCGCGCGTGCATCGCTCCTGCACAGCGGCGGGTTCGCCCTTCTCTATATGGGGCAGCGTCTGTTTGACGGCGACGCGCTCTCGACGCCGCTCTCCGCGGTGGGCGTGGTGCTCGCGCTCGTCGCGCTCGGACTTCGCTGGCGGGCCAATGATCCCGCGGGCAAGTCGGCCCGCGTCTTGTCGCTGATCGCCGCGTCCTCGCTGCCGCTGTACGCGCTGTCGCACCCCGCGACCCACGCGGCGCTCGGGCTCGGCGCCACGGCCTCCGACCGGTTCGCGGTGTCGTTCGCCGCGTTGGCGCCGATCGCGTGGTTGGTCGGCACCCTGCCGTTGTGGCTGCTCGATCGGGTCGGCGCGCAGCATCCGCGCGGCTTGCCGGTGGGGGCCGCTGCGTGGGCTACCACGACGGGCCTCGGGGTCGGTCTCGCGTTGACCCTCGTGTTCCCGCTCAACTACCTCGCCTCGGAGCATGATGTCGAGGCGGACTTCTCGTACTTCCGCGTCACGCGGGCCGGTACGGCGACCCTTGCGGCTGCGGCGAGCGCGGAGTCTCCGGTCGAGGTGCTGCTGTTCTACCCGGCGAACAGCGAGGTCAAAGAGAAGCTCGTCCCCTACTTCGAGGCGGTGGCTGCCGGTTCGGAGGGTAAGCTCAGCGTCCGGGTCGTCGATCAGCCGATGGCGCCCAAGCTCGCTGAGGAGCTCAGCGTGCGCGACAACGGCTATGTCGTGCTGCGCCAAGAGCGCGCCGAGGGCAAGCCCGCGGTCGAGAAGTTCAAGGTCGAGGACGACCTGAAGAAGGCGAAGAAGGATCTGAAGAAGCTCGACGAGACCTTCCAGAAGTCGCTGCTCAAGCTGAGCCGCGGCAAGCGCGTCGCCTACGTGCTGACCGGTCACGGCGAGGCGAGCCCGCGCGACGAGGATCCCAAGACCAAGCTCGGCGAGTTCAAGAACTTGCTCCGCGCCCAGAACTACGACGTCACCGATTTTGGTCTGGAGCAGGGGTCCGCTTCGGCGATCCCCGACGACGCGGCGTTGGTCGTCGTGCCCGGCCCGGCCAAGGCGCTGCTTGCCGAGGAGACCGCGGCCCTGCGTCGCTACATCGACGGTGGCGGCGCCTTGCTCGTCTACGCCGATCCAGGACGCGACGGCATGGCCGATCTGCTCGGTCATGTCGGGCTCTCGATCGCGCCCGGCACCGTGGCGAACATGGTTAAGAACGTCCCGATCTCGCAAGGCGTTCAAGACCGGTTCAATGTGTTCAGCAACAGCTTTGGGACGCACGCCTCGGTGGCGACCTTGAGCAAGTACGCGACCCGCGCCGCCGTGGTGTTGCTCGGTGCCGTTAGCATCGACGAGACGGGCGCTTCGACCGCGCCGGGCCCGGCCAAGGTCACCCCGCTGGTGCGCGCCTTCCCGGATTCCTGGCTCGATTTGGACGGTGACGCCGAGAAGGACGCCGAAGAGACGGGCCGTCCGAACGCGCTCGCGGTGGCGGTGGAGGGGCCCGAGACGGCGCCCTACCGCGTCATCGTGGTCGGCGACGTCAACGCCGCCTCGGACTTCGTGGTCACGCGCAGCCAAGGCAACGGGCAGTTGCTCCTCGACGGCGTGCGCTGGCTCGTCGGCGACGAGAAGCTGATGGGCGAGACCCAGACCGAAGAGGACGTCAAGATCGAGCACACCAGCGAGTCGGACAAGGTCTGGTTCTACGGGACGATTTTTGGTGCGCCGTTGTTGGTGCTCGCGCTCGGCGCTTGGTCGGTGACCCGCCGCACCCAGAAGAAGGAGGCCTGATGCGTACCGTGCCCATGCTCGCGATCGCCACGGCGCTCAGCTTGGCGGCTTCGTACCTGACTTGGACGGCACCCGAAGAGACCACGCGCGCCACCGACGTCGTCGTTGTGCCCGGGACCGAGGCTGCGGTGCGCACCGTCGTCTGGAAGGACGAGCTCGGGTCGGTCCGCATCGAGCGCAAAGAAGAGGCCGGGGCGGCGTTTTACGTCGTCGACATCGACGAGGTCGCGCCCACGCCGGTGGTGCCGCCCGCAACGCCCGATGGGGCGCCGGCTCCTGTCGCGCCGACGCAAGGCCCGACGCACAGCACCTTCCTCGGCAACGAGACCGCGGCGGAGCTCTGGGCGGGCCTGGGGCCGTTGCGGGCCCTGCGCGCGCTCGACGGCGCCTCGGCCGAGGAGCTCGCCGCGTTCGGCCTCGATACGCCCAAGGCGACCCTGACGGTGGACGTCGGCGGTGTCGAACATGTGCTGCAGATCGGCGGCGAGGTGTACGGTACCAAGGATCGCTACGCGTCCTACGACGGCAGGGTGTGGCTGCTCGACGACAAGCTCGTCCGCGGCGTGCAGTACGCCAAGTCTCGGATGGCGGAGCGTCGCCTTGTGCCGCTTGAGGAGAAGGCGATCACGCGGCTGGAGATCGCAGCCCCGCAGGGCAAGCGATCCTGGGTCCACGTCAACGCCGCCGACGCGGCGACCGCGTTCTACGCGGACGCGACCACGCCGACGACCAAAAGCGTCGAAGCCACGACGTGGGTCGCCAAGCTCCTGCGCGTCAAGTCGAAGGCCTTCGTGGAGGCGTCTGCCATCCCGGCCGATGCGGTCTCGGTGTTCAAGGTCGCTGCCGCGGGTGAGGCGGGCGCCGGGGATGCCGAGGTGTTGCGGGTGGGCGAGGGACCGACGGCGACGTGGTACGCGCGCGGCTCGCTGTTTCACGGGATGGCGGTCGAGCTCGTCCGCACGCTGACCGAGGAG
>JBEIFN010000331.1:0-3513 GCA_040382435.1 Alphaproteobacteria bacterium | reverse complement strand
GTCCTTGTCGGTGTGGATCCAAGCGGTGGTGCCGTGGCTGCCGACCCAGGTATAGGCGGCGTCGAAGTCGCCGAACAGGGTGAGGTGAGGGCGCGCGGTCGCCTCGACGCCCTTCGACAGATCGAGCGTACGCAACGGGTAAGCCCAGAGCAGGTTCTTCTCGGCGGTGCCCTCGGTCACGGTGACGACGAGCCACTGGCCGTCGGCGCTGACCTCGCCGGCGAAGCCCCACGTGGGGTGGTCGGGGGTGGCGACGATCTGAACGTCGTCGGACTGCGGCGTGCCGACGCGGTGGAACCACAAGGCTTGGTGCCCGAGCGTCTCCTCCATGGCTTCGCCCTTGGGCTCGGGGAAGCGGGCGTAAAAGAAGCCGCTGCTGTCGGGCAGCCAGGCGCATTCGGAGAACTTCACCCAGCGAAGCTCGTCGGCGAGGTCCTTGCCGGTGGTGACGTCGCGCACGCGCCATGTCTGCCAGTCCGAGCCCGCGTCGGCGAGTCCCCACGCGAGGTAGCGGCCGTCGTCCGACGGCTTCCAACCTTGCACGCTCACGGTTCCGTCGGTGCGGAGCGTGGCCGGGTCGAGCAGCGCGCGGGGGGCGGCGCCGGCGTCCTCGACCATCAGGCGCGGCTGGTCCCACGTGCCGTCGTTGTACTCGTAGAACAGGCGGTCTTCGCGGGCGACGGGCAAACCCCACCGCTCGAAGGTCCACAGGGCTTGGAGACGGTCGACGAGCGCCTTGCGGTGGGGGCTGGCGTCGAGCGCCTTGCGGGTGGCGCCGTTCTGCGCCTCGACGAAGGCCTTGACCGCGTCGCTGTCCATGTCCTCCAGCCAACGGTACGGGTCGGCGACCGCGGTGCCGTAGAAGTCGTCGACGACCTCGCCACGCGGGACGGGCGGGAACCGGGGGGCAGGCTCGGGCGAAGGCGGCGGCGTCGTGACGGTGGGCGTCGGTGCGGGTGCCTTGGACTTTGGCGCGGCGGCCGCGGGGAGGGTGAAGGGGAGCGACAGGGCGAGAAGCAGCGCGAGGTGGTGCATGGGACGACTCCGAGCGGCCCCTGTATCGCGCGCCCCGTGCGGCGGGGCATCGGCGTCCGGGCCGGTTAGCAACCCGCGGGGCGGAGGTTCGCTTGCGCACGATCGGTTCTTGGGTGCTCGAGCGTCGTCTCGGGGACGGTGCCTTCGCGAGCGTGTGGCTCGGCCGGCACGCCGTCCTCGAGGGGCGTCGTGCGATCAAGGTGATGCACCCGCAATGGGTGGCCAACGACCGCATTCGTCAACGCTTCCTCGCCGAAGGGCGCATCCTCGCGCGCATCGAGCACAAGAACATCGTTGAGGTCATCGATCTCGTCGACGAGCCGCCCGACACCCTCGCGCTCGTGATGGACTTCATCGACGGCGTCGACCTCGAGACGCGGTTGCAACGCGGTGACCTGCGCGACGACGAGATCCTGCCGATCCTCCGCGGCTTGCTCGACGGCCTGGCGCACGCGCACCGCGTCGGCATCGTCCACCGCGATCTCAAGCCCGCGAACCTGCTTCTTCGGTCGGACGGCACGCCGGTCCTGCTCGACTTTGGCATCGCGCGCGTCACCGACTCGTCCGAGGTCGCCACCCAACACGTCGGCGCGACGCGGGTGCAGGTCCGCATGGGCACGCCTGAGTACATGGCGCCCGAGCTGGTGATCAGCGCGACGGCGGCGACGCCGAGGTCGGATCTGTGGGCGGTCGGCTGCATCGCGTTCGAGTGCTTGACGCAGACCCCGTGCTTCCAAGGCGCGACGTCCGACGACGTGTACGCCGCGGTCGTCAAGGGGCGGCACGCGCCGCTCGACGAGGTCCCCGCTGCGTGGCGGCCTTGGATCGAGCGCCTGCTCGCGCGCGAGCCCGAGGACCGGCCTCAGACGTGCGCCGAGGCCCTGGCGGCGATGCCCGACTCGGTCACCCGGGCGCCGGTGTCGCGCGCCCCGACGCCGGTGCCGGTGCGCACGAGCCAGGCCGCGGGGACGGTCGACGTCCTGCTCGCCCCGACGCCGGGGCCATCGGCCACCACCGGACGCCGCGGCCTCGCGCTCGGTCTGGTCGTCGCTGGTATCGGTGTGCTCGGCCTCACCTGGTCCCTCGAGCAGCCGGCCGCGGTCGACGCAGAGGCGCCCGCGCCTGCGCTGCCTTCCGAACCCGCCTCGACCGGACAGACCGCCGTCGCGTCTCCGAGCACGGCCCCGGCGGGCGAAGCGTCCGCGGCGACGGGGGCTGCCGCCGCTGCGGTCGACGCGCCGCCGCCGCCCAAGTCCGCTGCGGCGACGTCGGCAGCGATGCCTCCGTCTTCGCCTGCGCCCGCCGTGGCGCCCCAGCAGGCCCCCGCGAGTCCAACGCCCAAGGCTCCCACGGCTGCGACGCCCGCCACGCCTCCGGTACCGGGCCCGGCCGCTCCGCCGGTGGATCCCGGCAAGCCCGCTGTCGCGCCCGCCGACGGGGGAGACCGAACCCGCGTGAGCGCGGGCGTTGAGGCGATGTGGAAGGTGGTGGAGCCGCGCCTGCGTGCGTGCGGTGGGCCCCCCACGGCGGAGCGTCAGCCGTGGCGGGTCGAGGTCCGGGTCGCCGCCGACGGTAAGCTCCAGGATGTGGTCGCGCGCGGGCCCGACCCGAGCGGCACGATGGCCGGCTGCATCGAGTCCGTCGTCCGATCGGCGCGCTTCCCTGCCTCGGGCGCCGAGCAGCAGCGGACGTTCAATATCGCGCTCGCACCAAAATCGGCGCCTTGAACGTTAAGCCTCGGCTTCGGTGGCGCATCCTCGCGGTACCGAATGCGACGGGGGTGGACCGAGTCCGCAACAACTCGATACAATGTCAGAAGTCTGTGGAGGGGCCGTGTCGCAAGGTCAAGAAGAGCGCAGCACCGGGACGACGTTCGCGGGTCGGTACGAGCTGATCGATCGCCTTCGTCGTGACGCGCTCGGCGTGACCTACCTCGCGCGCGAGGCCAACGGCGGCGCCACCCGCCACCTGCTGCTGATCGATGACGACCTCAAGGTCGACGCCGCCGCGCTCGGCAAAGCGGTCGCGCTGAGTCAGATGCACAGCGCCGGACAGCTCCCGATCCTGACCTTCGGCTACGACGAGGGGCTCGCGTGGGTCGCCTTCGAGGTGTTCGCAGGCGACACGCTCGCGCTGCTCCTGCGTGAGCGCAAGGCGCAGGGTGAGCCGTTCCACGTCCGCGAGGTCGCGCAGATCATCAACGGCCTGCTCGCTTCGGCCAAGGCCACCGCCGATGCCGGCCACATCATTCGCGCGCTGCGCCCCGAGACCGTGCTCGTTCATGCCCGTCGTACCGGCCCAGGTGGCCGCAACGTCGTCTACGACGTGCGCGTGCCGGGGCTGTTCCTGTGGGACCTGGTGCCGACCGGCCAGCTCACGGCGTTCGAGTTCGATGCGGGCGAGGCGCAGTACCTCGCGCCCGAGCTGAAGAGCATTACGCCGTCGCTCACGACCCAGGCCGACTTCTTCAGCACCGGC
>JBEIFN010000330.1:0-3522 GCA_040382435.1 Alphaproteobacteria bacterium | reverse complement strand
CGAAGCGCGCCTTGAGCTCGACCATCGCCGTCACGGTCTTGCCCGATTCCGCCGCCTCGACGAGTGCGCGGACGATCGGGGAATTGTCCGACGTGCGGTAGAGCGTCTGCTTGATCGCCACGACCGCCGGGTCGCGCGCCGCCTGTCGGACGAACTCGGCGGTCGGCGCGAAGCTGTCGAACGGGTGGTGGAGCAGGACGTCGCGCTGCCGGATGCGCGCGAAGATGCCCGGGCCCTGCAGATCTGGGTTCAACCTCGGGGAAAATGCAGGGAACTTGAGGGCGGGAGGTCGAGCGCGACGAGCCGGGCGAGCGCGTCGGGGTCGAGGATGCGCGGCACGAGGTAGGTCATCGAGTCGTCGAGGTCGAGGCCGCGCTGGATCTCGTGGACGAGCCCTTGGTGCGCGTCGGCCTGCATCTCCAAGCGGACGGCATGTCCGAAACGTCGCTTTCGAAGCTCGACTTCGATGACCTTGAGCAGGTCGTCCCCCTCGTCCTCGTGGATCTCGACGTCGGCGTCGCGGGTGACCCGGAACGCGGCCGTGTGGGTCACCTTCATCCCGGGGAACAACTTGTGCAGGTTTGCCGCGATGAGCTCTTCGATCGCCAGCAGCTCCAGCGGTGGGTGCGCGGGGTCGGACGTCTCGTTGACGACGAGGTAGCGAGGCAGGTGATCGGGCACCTTGACGCGCACCAGGCGACGCTCCCCGTCGTCGGCGCGGACGCGCGCGGCGAGGTTGAGCGAGAGGTTGCTGATGAACGGGAAGGGGAGCGCGGGGCTGACGGCGAGGGGCGTGAGGATGGGGTGGATCCGGTCGTCGTACCAGCGGTCGAACCGCTCGCGCGCCTCGTCGGGGAGGTCGGCGTAGCGGACGACGCGCAGATCGTGGTCGGCGAGCGCCGCGACCAGCTCGGTCTGGACTTGGTCGGCGACGCGGAGCGTGGCGAGGACCGCCTTGCGGATGTGGAGCAGGCGCTGGCGCGGGGTCCAGCCGTCCTCGCCGGCGGTGCTGATCCCCGCGGCGACCTGTTCGCGGGTCCCCGAGACCCGGATCATGAAGAACTCATCGAGGTTGGTGAGGAAGATCTGCAGGAAGCGGACGCGCTCGAGCAGCGGGTTGCTCGGGTCCTGGGCTTCTTCGAGCACGCGCTGGTTGAAGCGGATCCACGCGGTCTCGCGGTCGACGAGGGGGAGGGCGGTCTTCGGTCGGCGGGGCATGACGGGAGCCTCTCGGGCTCGTATCGCCGTGCGGGAGGTGTCGCATCGCGGGTTGGGCGATAGCAGGCGGCCCGGAGGTGGGCGTTGCGGCTCCTGATCGTCAACGACGACGGCATCCACGCGCCGGGCCTCGCGGCGCTCGAACGGGCGGTCGCGCCGCTGGGCGAGGCGACCACGGTGGCACCCCAGCGGGAGCATTCGGCGCAGAGTCATGCTTTCACGCTGCACAAGCCGTTGCGGCTCTCCTCGTCGGGCGAGCGGCGCTACGCCGTCTCGGGCACGCCCGCGGACTGCACGTACGTGGGGCTGCACCACGTGTTGCGCGATGCGCGGCCCGACTGGGTCGTCTCGGGCATCAACAAAGGCGCCAACCTCGGCTACGATGTTCACTATTCTGGCACCGTCGCCGCTGCGCGCGAGGCGGCGTTCGCCGGCGTCAAGGCCGCTGCGCTGAGCCTGTACCTGCACGACCGCAGCCCGGTGCGGTGGGACACGGCCGAGCGCGCGGCCCGCTTGGTCCTCGGCGAGGCGTTCGCACGCGGGATCCCCGAGCGCACCTACCTCAACGTGAACATCCCCAACCGTCCGTGGGACGAGGTTCGCGGCGTCCGCGTCGTCCGGATGGGGCAACGGCTGTACAACGGGCACGTTGACGCGCGGCAAGACCCGTTTGGACGACCCTACTTTTGGATCGGCGGCACCCACTTGTCGTTCGATCCCAACCCCGAGACCGACGGTCGCGCCTGCGAAGAGGGTTGGATCGTGGTGACGCCGATGCACGTCGACGTCACTGAGTACGCCCTGCTCGATGCGATGCAGAAGGAGTGGACGTTCGATGCTCCATGAACTCGTCGAGACCTGGTTCGGTTGGACGCGTGATGGCGGCTACGCCGGCGTCTTCGCGATGATGGCCCTCGAGAGCACCATCGTCCCGATCCCGTCCGAGGTGGTGATGCCGCCGGCTGGGTACTGGGCGGCCCAGGGGCAGATGTCGCTGCCGGGGGTGATCCTAGCGGGCGGGGCCGGCAGCACGTTCGGGTCCGCGCTTTGCTACGGCTTCACCGCGACCGTCGGTCGGGCGTTTGTCGAGCGGTATGGCCGGTACTTCCTTCTTCCACCCGACAAGCTCGCGTTGGCAGAGACGTGGCTCGCCGACTTCGCGACCGGCGGCGTGTTCCTCGCGCGCGTGCTGCCGGTCGTGCGTCACCTGATCGGTTTCGCGGCCGGTTTGGTGCGGATGCCGTTCGGGACGTTCTGCGGGGTGACGTTCGTCGGCTCGACGCTGTGGTGCGGGATCCTGGCGGTGTTCGGTGCCCAGACGCTGGGCGCGCAGCCCGACCTGCTCGACGACCCGAACGCGATGGTCCACGTGGTCAAAGACAACCTGATCGGGTTCGTCGGCTTCGTCGTGGCGCTGGGCGCGGCGTGGTTGGCGGTTCAGGCGTTCGCGCGGCGCCGGACCAAGGCGGGCGCGGCCGACGCGGGCTAAGGCGTGGCCGGGAGGCCTGCATGAGCCGTCTTGCTGAGCGCGTTGACGCCACGATCCGCGATGTTCCCGACTTCCCCAAGCCCGGGATCCTTTTTAAGGACATCACGCCCGTCCTCGCGGATGCGCGCTTGTTCCATGACACCGTGAACTGGGTGGCGGGCAAGCTCGCGGCGACGCCCGTCGACGTGATCGTCGGCATGGAGTCGCGGGGGTTCATCTTTGGGGCAGCGGTTGCGCCTGCGGTCCACGCCGGCTTCGTGCCGGCGCGCAAGCCCGGCAAGTTGCCCGCGGCGACGACGTCGGTGTCCTACGACCTCGAATATGGTTCGGCGGCGCTGCACATCCACACGGACGCGATCCGGCCGGGGATGCGGGTGGCGATCGTCGACGACCTGCTCGCCACCGGCGGCACCGCCAAAGCCACCGTCGACCTCGTGCGCGCGCTCGGCGGCGAGGTCGTGTGCTGCATCTTCCTCGTGGAGCTTGCGTTCCTCAACGGCCGCGCCAAGCTCGACTGCCCGATCGAAGCGCTCGTGACGTACTGAGCGGCGGGCGTCGTTGGAGGTGGTGGGGTCGGCGAGACTCGAACTCGCACGCCTTTTGGGCACTCGATTTTGAGTCGAGGGCGTCTACCGATTCCGCCACGACCCCACACGGCCCCCACGTAGCCGAACGGTGCGGCGGGGGCAAGGGCGGAAGCCGACGCCACGATGCCCGCGGCGGGCGTCCTGCAACCGCCAAGGGGGTGGCGGGAGGGCGCCATGGAGACGGTGTCGGGCTTTTGGGTTGGGGCGGCGCAGTGGGGCGGTAGCGTG
>JBEIFN010000329.1:0-3525 GCA_040382435.1 Alphaproteobacteria bacterium | reverse complement strand
TCCGCGCGACGCTGCCGCTCATCGACTGGGTCACGGTGACGTTCGCGAGGTCGCGGTTGCTTCGCACCCAGCCGTCCACGGCGTAGGTCGTGTACACGCGACCGGCGGTGCCCTCACAATGGAACGTCGCGGCGGGCACCGGAACGACCGCGGCGGCCTCGGCGCCCGTCAGGCCCAACGCGACCAGCCACCCGAATCCAACGTGTCGCATGCCGCCTCCCTGTCTGAGCGTAGTCTTCGGGGGACGCACCTGCCGTGTGCCCGCCGAACGCCGATGGAATCGCCGTGCCCGCCTAGTGAAAGTCCCGGCTCTTGCTCGCGGGCTCGGTGACGTCCTCTGGGCGCCACGCGGTGAGCAAGCGGACCGATCGCACCTCGCCGCTGGCTTGGACGACGCCCCGGACGGCGAGCAGGCGTGCCCGGCTCAGCAGCGCGCGCTGCGCGGCCCAGGCCTCTGGGAACACCACGACGTTGGCCTGGCCGGTCTCGTCCTCCAGCCCCAAGAAGATCAGGCCCGCGGCTGTGCCCGGCTTCTGTCGGCTGGCGACGAGGCCGGCGAGCACCACCACCTCGCCGTCCTTGGCCTCGGCCAGCGAGGCGACGGTGCGAACCGATGCCCCGGCCTGTTCGAGGCGTTGCCGTGCGAGGCGTGCGGCGTGGTCGTGCAGGGACAAGCCGAGGGTGCGGTAGTCGGCGAGGAGCGCGCCCGCGGCGTCGAGCGGAGGTAGGTCGGGTTCGGGCTCGTCGCGATCGAGGCTGGCGAACAACGGCAGCCCCGTCCACAGCCCCTCGACCGCGAACACGGCCTGCCGGCGGTCGGGCGTCAAGCTCGCGAGGGCGTTGGCCTCAGCGAGCCGTTGCAAGGTCGCCGGTCGGACGTTGGCGCGCACGGCGAGGGCCGCGATCGAGGGGGGGCGTTCAGCGCGGACGGCTGCAACGATGGCGCGTCCTTCGGCCTCGACCAGCCCAGCGACCTGCCCGAGGCCGAGCCGGAGCGCACAGGTGCCGTCGGGTCGTGGTTCGAGCGTGGCGGTCCAGTCGCTGTGAAGCACATCGACGGGTCGTACCTCGACCCCATGACGCTGGGCGTCGGCGACGAGCGCGCGCGGCGCGTAGAAGCCCATCGGCTGGCTATCGAGCAAGGCGGCGCAAAACGCGGCGGGAACATGGCGCTTGAGCCAGCCCGACGCGTAGACGAGCAAGGCAAAGCTGCTCGCGTGGGACTCCGGGAACCCGTACTCACCAAAGCCGAGGATCTGTTGGTAGATCGCCTCGGCGAACGCGGGCGCGATCCCGCGCTCGGCCATCCCGGCTTTGAGTCGCTCCCCCCAGACGTCGAGGCCGCCACGCTTTCGCCAAGCGCCCATCGCACGCCGGAGGCCGTCGGCTTCTCCGGCGGAAAACCCGCCGACGGCGACCGCGATCTCCATGACCTGCTCCTGAAACAGCGGGACGCCGAGCGTGCGTTCCAAGATCGGGACCAGGGCCGGATGCGGGTAGGTGACGGGTTCCTCCCCCGTTCGGCGTCGCAGGTAGGGGTGGACCATGCCGCCTTGGATGGGGCCGGGGCGGACGAGCGCGACCTCCACCACGAGGTCGTAGAAGCAGCGGGGGCGCAGGCGCGGCAGCATCGCCTGCTGCGCACGGCTCTCGATCTGAAACACCCCCATCGTGTCGGCCGCTTGGAACATGGCGTAGACGTCGGGATCTTCCGCGGGGATGTCGGCGAGCGTCCAGCGCCGTCCCTGCTGCGCCGAGAGCAGGTCCAGCGCCTTGCGGATCGCGGTGAGCATACCCAGCGCGAGCAGGTCGACCTTGACGAACCGAAGGCCCTCGACCCCGTATTTGTCCCATTGCACGACCGTTCGTCCCGGCATCGTGGCTGGTTCGACCGGCACGAGCTCGACGAGCGGCGTGTCGGAGATCACGAAGCCGCCGGAGTGAATGCCGATGTGGCGCGGTAGGCCCACGAGCTGGTCCGCGAGGCGAAGCACCTGCAACAGCGCGGGGTTGAGGGGATCGAGTCCGGCCTCCTGCAAGCGGGCCGCGCGCTCGTCGGGCGGCGCGGCTCGCCAACGTCCTTGTGTGAAAGCCAAGCGGTCGAGCACATCGAGGGGCAGCTCGGAGGCGCGTCCGACGTCGCGCACAGCGGAGCGTCCGCGCCACGTGATCACCTCCGAGACCATCGCTGCGCGGTCGCGGCCGTAGCGGTCGTAGACGTATTGCAGGATCTCCTCGCGACGCTCGTGCTCGAAGTCGACGTCGATGTCCGGCGGCTCGCCGCGCTCGGGCGACAAGAAGCGCTCGAATACGAGGCGCGCACGCGACGGGTCGACCTCGGTGACCCCAAGCGCCCAGCACAGCGCACTGTTCGCCGCCGAGCCCCGACCCTGGGCCAAGATCCCTCGGCGTCGGGCCTCACCGACGATGTCGGCGACGGTGAGGAAGTACGAAGGAAAATCCAGTTGTTCGACGACGGCGAGCTCGTGCGTGAGCTGTGCGCGCACGGCGGTGGGGACTCCGAGTGGCATGCGACGTTCGAGGCCCGTCTCGGCGAGGTGGGTCAGCCAGCCGATCGGCGTCTGGCCCTCGGGGACGACCTCGCGCGGGTAGCGGTAGGCGAGGCGATCGAGTCGAAACGCGCATCGCTCCGCGATCACGTCCGTCTGCCACACGGCCTCGGGGTGATCGGCGAAACGCTTTTGGAGCGCCTCGGGGCCGCGCAAGAACCGCGCGCGGTTGGGGAGCCGAGCGGTGCCGAGGCGCGCGAGCGGGGTGCGGCGACGGATGGCCGTGAGGACGTCGGCGAGCTGTCCGCGCTGTGGGTCGTGGAACAGGACGTCGGAGGTGGCGACGAGAGGGGCATCCAGAGCGTGCGCGAGCGCCGTGGCCCGTGCGGTGCGCGCCGGATCGTCGGGTGCGTCGTAGCGCGCGAGTCGCACGGCGAACGAGTGGCCGTAGGCCTGTCGCAGGGGGTCGAGCTGTGCGTGCTCGGCGTCGTCGGGGACGATGCAGGTCAGCCCACCCGCCGCCTCGGCAGTGGCGGCGAGCGTGCTGCGTGCTCGGCCCTTGGGGTGGTTCGCGTGGGCATCGCTGAGCAAGCGACACAGCCTCGCCCAGCCGGCTTCGGTCTCGGCGAGGAGGACGACATGCCCGATGTGCTCCACCGTGACCGTGGCGCCGCAGATCAGCGGGTAGCCGAGCCGCTTGGCCACCTCATGTGCGGCGGGCAACCCGTAGACGCCGTCACGGTCGGTGATCGCGAGGGCGCTCAGCCCGAGGGCGTGCGCTTGCTCGACCAGCTCCTCAGGGTGTGAGGCGCCGTGGAGCAGCGAAAAGGCGGAGCGTGCAACGAGTTCGGCGGGCATCCCTGAACCTGTGTTCAGGTAGCCCGCCGTTGTGGCGACCGCCAGCCTCGCGGCGTGGCGGCGTGCTGCGAAGCCTCACTGCGGCGCGGTGCCGCACTCGTCGGTGCCGTTCTGCTCGTACTTGACCGGCGGCAAGTACTGCGTCGTCCACTTGTCC
>JBEIFN010000328.1:0-3535 GCA_040382435.1 Alphaproteobacteria bacterium | reverse complement strand
GGGGGCACGATCCCCACGACGATCGACGACGATGGCGTGTGGCAGGACGGCGACGTCGCGCTGATCGACGGCGCGAACACCGATGGGGCCTGCGATGGCAGCGAAGCGACGCGCGACGTCGTCGAGGGCAGCCACGACGCCGGCGACATCGCCGCCGTCCGGTTCACCGTCGGCGTGCCGCCCGAGCGCAACCACCTCGACGCCGCGACCGCGCCCGCGCCGCTCAACACGCCGGGCATGTTCTGGTCGTGGGCCGGCGGGTTCAAGTACGTCCGCGTCGAGGGTTCCACCGCCGACAAGCCCGACCTCACCGTTCATCTCGGCGCGTCGGCCTGCGCCGGCGGGGTCGTCGAAGGCTACGCGTGCGCCAACGACCACCTCGCGCAGATCACGATCGAGGGTTTGACCGACCCCAACCTCGACCGAGTCGCGTTCGACGTCGGTGCCCTGCTCGCCGGTCTCGACCTGAGCGCCCCCCGCGCCGACGGGGACTCCGTCGATGGTTGCATGTCGTTCACCGGCGACCCCGAATGCCCCGCGATCTACGGTGCGCTCGGCATCGGCTTCCTCGACGAGCCCGTCGTCGAGCTCCCGAACGCCTTCTCCCTCGTCCCGGCGACCCTGTGATGCGACGCCTCCTCCCTTGGTTGTGGTTCGCCGCAGGGTGTGACGCGGACCAGCCGTTGCCGTTCACGCTCCCCGCCGCGCTGCCTGTGCCCAACATTCCGGAAGGGAGCTGGCCCACGGCCGAGAACGTCTCGCTCGGACGCCACCTGTTCTACGAGCCGTCGCTCAGCCTCAACGGCACGATGGCGTGCGCGAGCTGCCACGTTCAAGAGCTGGCGTTCACCGACGGCCGCGCCCGACCCACCGGCGCCACGGGCGATCTCGTTCCGCGCAACAGCATGAGCCTCGCCAACGCCGCTTGGTGGTCCACCTACACGTGGATGAACCCCGTGCTGACCACGCTGGAAGACCAAGCCCTCGTCCCCCTGACCGCCGACGCGCCGCTCGAGCTCGGGATCCACCACGTCAACGACGCCGTATTCGACGCTTTCGCCAACGATCCCGTCTGGGCCGAACGCTGGCAAGCCGCGTTTCCCAAGGACAAGGACCCGTACGACCTCGCGCACCTCGTGGTGGCGATCAGCAACTTCGAGCGCAGCCTGATCTCGGCCGACAGCGCGTGGGACCGCTACGCCTACGGCGGCGACGCCAACGCGATCACGCCCGAGCAGAAGGAGGGGGCCAACCTCTTCTTCAGCGAGCGAACCGAGTGCTACCACTGCCACAGCGGTCCGTTGTTCAGCACCGCGTTCGCCTCGGCGGACCAACCGCACAGCGAGCCGTCGTTCCTCAACACGGGCCTGTACAACCTCGAAGGAACCGACGGCCCCGGGGCCTACCCTGCCGAGAGCCCCGGCCTCGTCGCCTTCACCGGTGACCCTGCCGACCAAGGCCGCTTCCGCGCGCCGACGCTGCGCAACATCGAGGTCACCGCACCGTACTTTCACGACGGGAGCGCCGCGACACTCGACGAGGTCCTCGCGCATTACCGTGCCGGCGGCCGAACGATCGTCGAGGGCCCGTTCGCCGGCGTCGGTGCCGACAACCCCTACAAGAACCCGCTGGTGCATCCGCTCGACCTGACCGACGACGAGGTCGCGGCGCTCAAGGCCTTCTTGCTCGCGCTCACCGACGAGACGTTCCTGACCCACCCCGACGACGGCGACCCGACGCCCGAGTCGCCAACGCCAGGCGTACCCGTCCCCTAAAACGAACCGCGCGCCGCAAGCGAGACCGCCTGCGACGCGCTTGGACACCTCGACTCAGTCGAGCAGGTTGTCGAGCAAGCTGACATCCCCGAGCATGACACCCACCGGCACCGAGGCCATCGTCCAGCCGCCCGTGGAGCCGAAGGTGTACTCCGGGTCGGTCGCCTCGAAGAAGTCGTAGGACCAGGTCAGGTTCACGCCGTCGTCCGAAACCGTGAGGAACACCCCGTCTGCCGCCGCCTGCGATCCACCGGCACCGTCGCCTGCCGCGTTGGAGTCGTAGACGTAGACCCGCGTCGGCAGGGCGTCGGAGACATCGGCGTAGGCGACCAGGTAGGGCGCGAGCGCGTGGCTCTTGCCAACCCCCATGTTGAGCTCGTCGAACTCAGACTCACCCGTCTCGAGCGACTCAGGCAGGAGCAGGTTGATCAGCGACTCCTCGATGAAGTGGACGTCAGGGACCATGACGAGGACCGGCATCGCCATGGCGTCCGCATCGGTGGCGGCGTGGAGGAAGTCGGCCAGCAAGGTCATGACGGGCCGCTCGACCCACAGCGAGGCATCCGACTCCGCGATCAGCCCACCGAGCACCTCTTCGCTCAGCAGCTTGCCCTGGGTGATGCCGATGTTCCAGGCCACATCGGCGCGCACCTCGTTCGGAACCCCGGTGACCCCGGCGAAGAAGTCGGAGAGAACGTGCGTGCTCATGCCGAGGCAGTTGGCCGAGGCGAGGGCATCGCTCCACCAGATGCCGTACATCCCGAACAGCGCACCTGTCCCCAGCGGCGAGGCGATCATCGACGCGTCGACCTCCACGCCACCGAACGTCTCCTCGAACGCGCCCCACAGATCGGCCTGGATCTGCGACTTGACCTCGTCGGTCATGTCGCCGTTCGACCAGCTGTAGGCGTTGACCGACGGCAGGAACGTCAACCCGTCGTGCCGCAGCAGCGTGGTCTGCAGCAGCGCTTGAGAAGGCGTCATCGGCCAAGGGGACGTGATCTCGATGTCGTGCAAGGTGCGGCCGTCGTCGCGCAAGAACTTGCCGGCGCTGTCGGCCGCGATCGCGGGGATCGTCACCGTCCAGGTCTCGACGTCGCCGTCGTCCACCGGCTCCGTGACGACCATCGGGACGCCGTCCCAGGTCAGTCCCAGCTCGTCGCGCAGGCCGCGGCCGTGAACGACCGCCTGGCCGTTCGGGAGCGCGTCGAACGCGTCCGCGAAGGCGACGTCGAGCAACACAGGGAGGAACTCGACCTCGTAGACGTTCTCCGTGAGGGCGTCGTCGCTGCTGCGCTCGATCGTCAACGTGTATCGGCCGGCCGAGAGCTGAGCCGTTTCGGTGGCCGACAGCGTGTAGACGTCCGGCGCCGAGGCCACCAGCGGCAGCACGTGGACCGTTCCGGTGAGCTGATCGACCAGGATCGCACGCGCACCACCGGTGATGTTCTCCGTCATCAGCTCCAGCGGAGCACCGACGTCGACGACCGGCTCGACGGCGCCGACGAGCCACGGCGAGGTGAACAGCGCCTCCCACGTCTCGTAGTCGATCGTGTCGGTCGTCAAGGTGCCAGCGGCGCCCGCCGTTCCGGCGGCACCACGGCTCCCCACGGCGCCCGCGCTGCCGTTACGCCCCGCACGCGTCGGCTCCTCCCGGCAGTACGGCCAGACCCCGGCGCCGGCCAAGCCACCGGTGCCGCCTGCGCCCGCGCTGCCCGCCGCGCCCCCAGCCCCCGCGGCCCCGCCATTGCGGCTGCTCG
>JBEIFN010000327.1:0-3543 GCA_040382435.1 Alphaproteobacteria bacterium | reverse complement strand
GAGGTTCGCGGCGGCGTCCTTGACCTTGCTGCGGAGTTGGTCGGACTCTTCGGGTAGTGTGATGAAGTCGTCGTAGCCGACCCGCATGGCCTTCTTTGCGGCCCCGCTGACGTCCTTCTTCGCGACCGCGATCAGCAGCGCCTCGACGCGCTCCTCGATCAGCTCGCGCGCGAGCCGCTCGGCGCGTGGGATGTCGCGCTCGAATCCGACGAGGACCACGTCTGCGAAGTTGCCTTGGGCCACGTCGATCGCCTCGTCGAACGAGACGGCGTTGGGCGTGAGCACCGCGTCCATGTGGATGGCTTCGCGGACGTAGCCCATCTCCTCTTCGTCGAGACCGACGCAGACGACGTTGGCGGTGGCGTTGCGACCTTCCTTCACCGGAGACTCCTTGGCAGTGGTCGACTAGCGCTGAAGCCCGACGTCGCCCGTGGGCGCCGCCGTGCGAGACCGCGCGCGGTGGTCGGCGCCGAGCAGGTAGAGCGCGGCGTCCGACGGGTTGTTGTTCTCGGTCGTGCCCAGGATGGGCGGCAGCTCGCCGGGAGCGAGCGGTCGCACGAGGCGCGGCGTCACGTAGATCATCAGCTCGGATTCTTCGCGAAGGTGCGTGACCTTCCGGAAGAATAAACCGAGGACGGGGATCCGTCCGAGCCCCGGGACCTCGTCGCGTTGCAGCGTCGACCGCTCGCTGAGCAGGCCCGCGATGGCGAGCGTCATGCCCGAGTCCAAGCGAACGTGTGTCTGCACCTTGCGGCTGGTGACGCCGGGGACCGACGTCCCGTTGATCGTCGTCCCGATGCTCGTGTCGACGCTCGACACTTCAACCTCGACGTCCACGTCGATCAAGTCGCCCGCGAGCACGGTGGGGGTGAACAGGACGCGGGTTCCGTAGTCCTTGAACTTGATCGTGACGTTGCCCTGCGCGTTGGGGAACGCGACCGGGTACGACCCGCCGACCAGCATCTCGGACTGCTGTCCGCTGAGCGCGCTGAGGGTTGGCTGCGCCAAGATCTTGGCCACGCCTTGGCGGTCGAGGGCCTCGAGGCCGCCGTAGATGTCGATGCCTTGCAGCACGCGTCCGGCGAGCGTGAACGCTTGGCGCGACGGGTCGACCTGGAGCGCGGTGATGTCGCCGGCCGGGACCGCGCTGTTGAACGCGTTGCCGTACTGGACCGACGCGCCCATCGTCGGCTGCGACCAGAACAGGTTGACGCCCATCTGACGGGTCTTGGTGCGGCTGACCTCGGCGACGATGACCTCGAGCTGTACCTGGTGGTCCCCGGCGACCATCATCAGGTTGACGAACTCCTCGTCGTAGATTTTGGCGAGGCGCGCGACCCGCTCAAGCGTGTCGAGGTCGGCGACGGTGCCCTCGACGACGATGCGGTCGTTCAAGGGGTAGATCTTGGGGGTCTCTCCGTCGATCATCGCATCGACGCGGCGGATGAGGTCAGACAGGTCGGTGTGGACGCTGACCTCATAGAGCATCGGTGGGACGTCGCCGGGGAACTGCAGCACGAGGTCGGTGGTCCCCACGGCCTTGCCCTGCACCTGCCAGCGCGTCGGCGCGCCGAGCTGCACGATGTCGGCGACGTTCGGATCGGTCACCGAGATCGCGCGCGGGACCGCTGGCAGCTCGATGACGACGCTTTTGCCGACCTCGATGTCCAGCCAGTCGGCCTTGGGCGTGGCCTTGTCGGCCGCGAGCGCGGGGAGCGCCATCGTGCCGCCGAACAGGCTCGCGATCAACAACGTGTCAGCTCGCATCTTGTCCTCTCGCAGGGCGGGACGGGTCAGCGCTTGCCCGCGGGCGCGGGCGTGGCGGGGGCTTTGGCGTCGGCGCCAGGCTTGGCGGCGGCGGGGGCTTTGACGTCGGCGCCAGGCTTGGCGGCGGCGGGGGCGACGGCCGAGGCGGGCGCGGGAGAAGCCGGCGACGTCGGCGTTGCCGACGAGGGGCCGCTTGGCGTCGTCGTCGCTGCAGGTGCGGCAGGCGACGGCGCAGCGGCACCCTCGGTGCCGGGGACCGCGACAGGCTCGCCTTCGACGGCCACCGACGGGGTCTCGGGGGCGAGCGGCGCCTCGGGTCCTGCGACCTCGGCGGGCGAGGCGGAGACGGTGCCGTCGTTGGACTCGATGTTCGTCACGTCGATGTCGTTGCGCAGGACGAGGTGCAGACCACACTCGGCGCTCGCGTGCTTGATCAACACCGTGTCTTCGGGCGTGAGCGCGAGCGTCACCGAGGGCTTGGCCTTGCGACTCGACTTGCCGTCGCCCATGCCGAGCTGCTTCGGGTCCATCCCGCCGGTGGCGGGCTTGTCCTTGCTGTCGGCGAACAACCCAGCTTCAGTCTCGGGTTTGCCGAGCGCGTTCAGGTCGACGAGGCGATCGTTGACGCCGAGCACCGCGACGGAACGCAGGATGGTGCGCTTGGCCGGCGGCTCCGCATCGGTGCAGACCGCGATCACATCGACAAAGTTGCCGGGGTTGAGGAAGCCGGCCATCGCCGCGCCTCCGGAGACCGACACCTGATAGGCGCGCATCCCGCGGGGGATGATCGCCGCGAGGCCGACGCCGGCCTCCGGAGGCGCGAGGCGGTCGTCGCGGACGAACTCGCCGAACAGGATGCGCTCTTGCGCGACCCGGCCGACGACCTCGTCCATGGCGCGGATCGCTTCCTCGGGGATGTAGTTCGCGGGCAACGAACGCTCTTGCAACATGCCCTCGGCGATCGTCCAGCCCGGCTGGATGTTCACCGCCGCGACGACGACCTTGAGCTTTTCTTTGGACGCGGCGGAGTCGGCGGAACCGGCACGCAGCAGGTTGGCCACGGCCCACGTCGCGCCGCCAGCCAACAGGGCGACGGCGACGAGGTACAGGGCACCGCGGAGTCTTTGGTTGGCTGCCATGCGTCGCTCGCTCAAGGCCGGCGACGCGGGGCGCGCGCCGGACAGTGTCACGTGCTGTTGTACCCCATGCGGGGGGTGCGAGGGAAGCGCAGCCCACGTGGGTTTGGCTCAACCCTCGTCAATGACGACGGTCCGTCGTCCGTCCTCGCCGTCGCGGAGCCGGAGTGCGGTGCGCGCGTCGGTGCGCAACCATGGCGCAACGAGGGGCTCGCGCCACCCGACGTCGATCGCGTCGGCCCCGGCGGCGCAGGCGATCGCGGCCCGCAGCTCGTCGGGCAGGACGAGGGAGGCGGAGAACCCTTCGGTCGCCGCGCCGAGCTCGGCCCGCAGGCGCAGCCACAGGTCCACGCGCCCTGCGTCCGTGCCTGCGACCGCGACGGCGGGGTGTTCTGCGGCCGGCATCGCATCGGCTGCGTCGAGGGTGCGAAGCCACGCCTCGCCGTACTGCTTGGCCTGCGGGCGAGGCCAGCGTCGCGCAGCGTCGAGGTCGGCGAGCGAGGCAGGACGTTGGTGGGCGAGCTGACGGAGCAGGGCGTCGGCGACCAGCGTCCGCGGTGGGCGGTTCGCCTCTCGTGCGATCCCCTCGCGCCATCGCCAGAGCGCGCGGAGGCGGTTGGCCTCTGCGGTGTCCCGGACG
>JBEIFN010000326.1:0-3543 GCA_040382435.1 Alphaproteobacteria bacterium | reverse complement strand
CGACGGCGCGCGGCTCGAACTTCGGACCGACGGCGCACGCGTCGTCTTCGCGCTCGAGGGAGACGGCTGGGCCGAACCGGCGCGCCGACGCATCGCCAAACTCGGGGCGGTGGCGCTCGACGGGCGCGCGCTCGCCGGAGACCCCACCCTCGACCTCGCCGTGGGCGACAGCGTTCTCCGCGCGAGCCCTGGCGCCTTCTTCCAGGTCCACCCGACCCTCAACGCGGCGATGGTCACAGCCGTGACCGCAGCGGCCGACGAGATCGGCGCAGAGCGCGCGCTCGACCTGTTCGCGGGCATCGGCAACTTCACGGTCCCGCTCGCCGCACGGGGGCGGCCCGTCCACGCCGTCGAGCTCGCCGGCGTGTCGGTGCGCGACCTCACGGCCACGGTACGTCGCCTCGGGTTGACGCAGGTCACTGTCGAGACGGCCGACGCGACGGCGTACGACCCTCGCGCCGTCGCGTTCGACTTTGCCGTCGTCGACCCTCCAAGATCCGGGGCCGGGAAGGTGCTCGAACGCCTCGCCGTCCAGCGCCCCAAGCGCGTCGTGCTGATCAACTGCGACCTCGCGGCCGCGCGCCACGACCACCAACGCTTGGTCAAGGCCGGCTATCGACGCACCGCCGTGCATGCGTTCGACCTGTTCCCGCAGACGCACCACGTCGAAGTGCTCGCGGTGTTCGATCGTAGCCGCTGACTCAGGGGCGTTCGAGGCGCTCCAAGCGGACGCGCAACCCCTCGTTCTCGCGCGCAACGCCCTCGAGGCGCGCCCGGAGTGCGCCGATCGCCTCGGGCTCGCCGCGCCCCTGACGACATCCGGCGAGCGCCTCGTAGGCGGCGCGGCGGGTGCGTCCGTCGGGGTCGCCGCGGTGGACGGCTTCGAGCAGCTCGACGCTCGCGGTGTCGCGGATCTTGCCGAGCGCGACCACGGCCGCGTACCGCCCGCGCATGCCGCCCTCGCGGACCAGCGTCTCCAAGGCTTCGCGCGCGCGACGACGCACCGCGGGCTGCGCATCGGCCAGCACCGCGAGGCCTTGCGCGGCGCCGACGTGGATGCGCTCGGTACGTCCCGGTCGCGCCGCATCGAGCAGGGCATCGAGCACGGCGACGTCCTCGGTACAGCCCAACCCCAGCAAGGCCTTCTGCTGGACGACCTCGCCCCAGCTGACGGTGCTGAGGTGCCCTTGGAGGACGGCCACAGCGCGCTTGTCGCGCGTCTTGCCCAGTGCGAGCAGCAGGTGCGCCAGCTCGGACCACGTCCGCGTCGGGCCGCCCAGCGCGATCAGCAGGGCGTCGGCCGCCAGCGTGCCCCCGAGGGCGCCGAGCGCGGTCGCGATGGCCACCCTCGCTCGTGGCTCGGTTTCGGTGCGCACGGCCTTCGCCAACCGATCGGTGGCCTCCGACGACACGGACCGGGCGAGCAAGGCCGCTGCTTCGGCGCGGACGCCCCAGAAGGGGTGTGCGAGCGCGTCGCCGAGCGCGGCCACGGCACGCGGACCGCCCTTCTTGCCGATGGCGCGCACGGCGCGCGAGGCGACCACCGGGCAGCCATCGGCCGCGAGACGCTCGAGCATCGGCTGGGGCGCCGTCAGCTGCACGTCCGCCAGCACGCGCAAGCCGGGGTCCACGCGTACCGCAGCGACCTCACCGACCACCGGCAGCGCCCACGTGCGGCTCCGTTCGGCGATCGGCAGGTCAAAAGCCGATGACGACCCGTCGGCGTACACCACCTCGACGTGCAGCGGGAACCGGAACACCTCGGCCGTCCCCGGCCCCGACTGGCGTTGCTGGACGCCGACCGTAAGCAAGCCCGGGCTTTCGCCGATCTCGACGTCGAGCACCGGGTGGCCGGCGCCGTGGACCCAAGCGTCGAAGAACTCCCCGAGGCTCACGCCGCTGCTCTCTTCGAGGGAGGCGCGGAAGTCATGGCTGTGGACGCTGCGGTGCGCGTGCGCGCGCAGATAAGCACGTACGCCGTCGAAGAACGCGCCCTCACCGAGGCGCGTCCGAAGCGTCCGGAGCACCAGCGCGCCCTTCTCGTACAGGTGCCGATCGAAGACGTCCACCGGCTCCTTGAAGCGGTTGTCCGTGAGGGCGCGGCGGTACTTGGAAGCGTCCTCGTCGAGGTAGTCCTGAAGGTGCTGCCACGCGTAGTAAGCGGCCTCTGCTTCGCCGCGATCGTGCTCCCACCACAGCTGCTCGACGAACGTCGCCCAGCCCTCGTTGAGCCAGGCCTGGGACCAGTCCGCGCAGGTGACCAGATCACCAAACCACTGGTGCGCAAGCTCATGCACGACCAGCCCGTCGGCGGGCCAGTGCTCACCGGTGCGGTCGTCGGTGAGCACGAGATCGGTCAACGTGGAGCAAGCGACGTTCTCCATCCCACCGAACGTGAAGTCCCACACAACAACCTGATCGTAACGAGGCCACGGGTACGGAAACTCCAGCAGTCCGCTCAACCACCGGATCATCGCCGGTGTGCGCCCGAGACCACGGGTGCAAGCAGCCGCCGTGCCCGGCGGCGTCCAGTACGACACCGCCACGGGTCCGTCCCCGGCGTCGACGCACTCCAACCGAGCGACCACCGCGGTGAACAGGTCCGCCGGCATCGGCTCCGCCTGCTCGAAGTCCGCATGGTTGCGACCGTCGACCGTCGACGTGCCGACCCGGCGTCCGTTCGACAGCAGCGTCATCCCCGCCGGACCTTCGAGGTGGATCGTCCACGGATGGCGGATCCGGGGATGGTCGACGCAAGGCATGAACAGGTGCGCGTCCTCGTCCTGACATTGCGTCCACGCCATCGGCTCGCGGTCGGGGTAGTCCGAGCTCGGACCAACGAAGTACAGACCCGCACGCGCCGCATCGCCACGGAAGGCGATGCGGATCGCGCCCACCTTGGCGCCTGCCTGCACCAACAAGCCGCCATCGTCGCGTCGCCAAGCCAACGGCGTCCCATCGTCAGAAGTGACATCGGTGACCGTCGGACCCTCGAGGTCAAACCGAAACACACCGCTGAATCCGGAGAGCGGGGCGACGGCGAACCGGCTGCTGCCTTCCCAGGTCCGCGTGAACGGGTCGATCGCGAGGCGCACATCGGCGTGCAACACGCGAAACGGCCGATCCGGTGCGTACCGGCGCATCGCGTCCGGCTCGGCGAACGGCGTCGGCGACCCACCCAACCGCGCGTCGACGCCTCCGGAAGGATCACGGTGTCCAAGGCAAGGCATCGGCGACCCCCTCGTTGGCGGCCGCCCTTAACGGATCCCCGCCGACGCCGCACGGCGTTGCAGCGCAACCCGTACGATCCGCCTCACGCACCCCACGCCGGATCCGCCGCCATCAGCGCCGTCGCCTCGGCCACCTCGGCGGCGTTGCCGATCACCAGCGGGCAACGGGCGTGCAGGCCCTCCGGCACGAGATCGAGGATCGCCTGACGACCGTCGGTGGCGGCTCCACCCGCCTTCTCCGCGATGTACGCGAGCGGGAAGCCCTCGTACAGCAGCCGGAGCTTGCCCCGGGGGCTTTTGGCCGACGCGGGGT
>JBEIFN010000325.1:0-3573 GCA_040382435.1 Alphaproteobacteria bacterium | reverse complement strand
CTGGATGCGCCCGCTGGTCCGCATGTGCGTTCAGTCCGAAGGGGTCGCCGGATCGTGGTGGCTCCCGTTGTTCGCCGGTCCGCGTCGCGGGCGCTGGCGTCGCCTGTGGGCTTGGTGGTGCTCCTGGCGCCGTCGAGGTGCGGCATGAGCCACATCATCGTCATCGGCGCGGGCATCGGCGGGCTGAGCGCCGCGATGACGCTCGCCGCCGCGGGTCACGCCGTCACGGTGTGCGAGGCGGGTCCGCGGGTTGGCGGCAAGGCCGGCATCGCCGTCGTCGACGGGGTGACGTTCGACACCGGTCCGAGCGTCGTGACGCTGCCGCACGTGTTCGCGGAGCTGTTCGAGTCTGCAGGCACGCGGCTCGAGGACGAGCTCACGGTGCGCCCGCTGCATCCAGCGACGCGCTACCACTGGCCCGATGGGACGACGCTGGACGTCGCCCACGCACCCGCCGACACGGTCGCCGCTATCGGGGCGACGCTCGGCGCGGACGCTGCCCGCGAGTTTGCGTCGTTCCTTGACTACGCCCGGACGATCTGGGAGTCGGCGTCCCCGTGGTTCGTCCTTGGCGACGCGCCGACACCTGGCCACCTGCTGCGGATCCTTCCCCGGGCGGCCCACCACCTGTTCCGCATCGATCCCCTTCGCAGCATGGACGCCGCCATCGACGCGCGGATCCAACACCCCAAGCTCAAGGACTTGCTCCGTCGTTTCGCCACGTACAACGGCTCCGATCCGCGGGTCGCACCCGCGACGCTGCATTGCATCGCGTGGGTGGAGCTCGGTCTGGGCATGTACGGCATCGACGGAGGCCTGCACGCACTCGCCGAGGCCCTCGCCCGCGTCGCGACGCGGCACGGCGCCCAATGGTCGTTCCACACGCCCGTCTCGCGCATCGTGGTCGAGCACGGACGCGCGACGGGTGTGGTCCTCGCAGACGGCCGCAGTCTGAAGGCGGACGCGGTGGTCGTCAACGCCGACGCCGCGCACCTGCGCGCCTCGTTGCTCGAACCCAACGTGCGACACGCGCTGCCCCGTCCGGCGGCGCCGTCGACCTCAGGCTGGACGGGCGTGATCCGTGCCCGACGGCGCGACGCCAACCGCCGTCCGCCACACGCTGTGCTGTTTCCGACGACCTACAACGAAGAGTTCCGCGACCTGTTCGACCGCGACCGCGCACCCGTCACCCCGACCGTGTACCTGTGCGCCCAAGAGAAGGCGCACGCTCGCGCTGGATGGCCCGACCACGAGCCGCTGTTCGTCATGGCCAACGCACCCGCCGAGCCCGCCGACGGACCTCGCCCCCACGAGGCCGCCGAGACGGTACGCGCCGCTGTCCTCGCGCGCCTTCTCGCCGCTGACCTGATCGACGCCGACGACGCGCTGGTGTGGTCACGTACGCCCGCCGACCTCGCCGAGCAGCTCCCCGGCAGCCGCGGCGCCATCTACGGCGCGGCGAGCAACGACCGCTTCGCCGCCTTCCGTCGGCCGCCCAACCGCCTCGGCGTGCCCGCAGGTGTCTACCTCGCGAGCGGGAGCGCGCACCCCGGCGGTGGGGTGCCGATGGTGGCGCTGTCGGGTCGTGCCGCCGCCCGAGCCATCCAGCACGACCTCAGCGACTGATCCAGCGACCTGGCGACAGCTCACGCGCGAGCCCGTGACGCTCCATCCACCGCAGGTGCGCCAACAGCTGCACCGCTGCGATCGGCCACACGGCCGGGTCGACCTGCGCGTAGACGTCAGCGACCAAGCCCGCGACATCGGTCTCACCGCGCCGACGCAGCGCCTCGGCGGCCTGCGCGGTGCGCTGATGACGGTGCGCGATGTAGAAGCCGAGCAAGGCCTCCGCGTGCTCGAGCACGGGACCGTGCGAGGGGATCAAGCGCGCTGCCCCGCGCGACGCCATGCCCTGCAGGCTGTCGAGGTAGTCGCCGAGATCGCCGTCCTCAGGGTCGATCAGGATGGTGCCGACGCCCGCGACCATGTCGCCCGCGACCACCAGACCGTCACCGTCCTCCAGCACGATGTGTCCGGGCGCGTGGCCCGGCGTGTGACGAACGGTCCACGGCACGCCCTCGACGTCGACGACGTCGCCCGCGTCGAGCAGCGCGTCGACCGGCAGCCGGCCTTCGAGCCGCTCGGCGGTGCTCGGATGCGCCCAGACGCTCGGGCGGCGATGTCCCGACGCTTCCCACGCATCGGCGAGCGCGATCGCCCCTGCGACGTGGTCGTGGTGGTGATGGGTCAGCACGATCCGTTCGAGCGCGCGGCCGCGCAGCGCGTCGAGCAGCCGACCGCGCTCATCGTCCCACGGACTCGCCGGATCGACCACCGTGGTCACATGACGGCCCAGCAGGACCGCGTTCGTGTGGGTCGCTGGCGGCAACGTCGGCGTTCGAAGGCCTAGAACGGCGACCCCCTGCGCGACGTCGACCCAGGCCCCTTCGGTCACAGGAAGAGCCGCACCAACGAACTACCGACGGTGAAGGCCATCAACCAAGGAACGGTAATCACGGGATCCGACCAGTCGGCCGGCGTGCGCGGCAACCGGAAAAACGCCGGAAGGCTCACAGGTTCCATCTCGTCCTCCGAATCTTCGTCGCGGTACGCCTCGGACGGAGGCGGGGCATCGGCCACCGGGGAGGCGGCCTTGCGCAGCGCCGGGGGAACCGGCGGGGGCGGCGCAGCTTGCACGGCGCGCGTGGCAGCGGGCACAGCGTCGATGCCAGCGACGACCGTGACCGACGTCGGCGCCTCGTCAAAGCCATCCAACGCTGCGACCGAACGCTCCGACGCGGTGTAAGCACCGCTGGGCGACGTAGGCGCCTCGGCGGCGAACGCGCCCGCGTCCTGCGGCGCCGACGTCGTCAGCGGCGACCACCGCTGCTCGACCACGCGGAGCTCGCCCGGGTCGGTCGCGACCTCGCTGGGATCCTCGACAGCGACCGGGAGCTCGGGCGCCCGACGACGCGGGACCTCGGAGAGCTCGCCGACATCGGCGCCCGCGACCGTGGGCGCATTCTCGACCTCGTCAAAGGCCGCCTCGGCCGGACGCGACGCCGGCCGGGGCGATACCGAAGCGCGCGTCGTCAGTCCATCGAACAACCGCGACGCCGCCGGACGCGACGGGACGTCGTAGGCCCCCGCGTCCGTGCCCGGAACCACCGTCGGCTGCGGCTCGTGGTCGGCGGGCGGCGCCGAGCCACCGACCCGCGCCCCCGCCTCTGCGGGCAGATCGAACTCACCGTTCTCCGACGCGTCGGTGCCACGCCGGCCCATCCGCGAGACGCTCGCCGGAAGCATCGCGTATCCGCCCGGGAGGCCATGCCGCTCGGCGAGGGTTGTCCCAATCATATGCAACTCGGACGCGCCTCGGACGCGCTCCTGCAGAGCCACGAACGCCGCCCTCAAGGGGTGTGCCGACGGGAACCGCTCGCGCGGCTCCGAGGCCAAGGCCTTCTCGAGGATGCGCCCCAACGCTGGCCACTGATTCGTCACCGGCGTGTGCAGATGGGCGGCATCTCCCATCCGCGCCTCGACGTCGGCGTCTTGGAGCGACCAAGGCACGCG
>JBEIFN010000324.1:0-3579 GCA_040382435.1 Alphaproteobacteria bacterium | reverse complement strand
GTACTGTGACATTGGCCTTTGTCGCGTCTTTCCTCTTCGCCGACGTCGCCGCGTCGGCTATGGACCCAGGGCGGAGGTCGCCGTGGGCTGGACGCGCAGGCAGGTGCTCGCCGGGGTGGCGGCGACGGGGGGACTCGCGACGGCGGGGGCGCTCGGCGTGGTCGGCTCGTGGTGGGATCGGACCCCCGCCGCGGGGCTGATGGCACTGTCGGGGGAGGAGTACGCGTTGGTGCAAGCCATCGGCGAAGCCTGGGCCCCCCCGGGCGGAGAGCCGGCGATGTCGGGGGCCGATGCCAACGTGGGCGCCTACATCGACCTGTTGGCCGACCGGATGGCGCCAACGCAGAAGAAGGCCTTCAAGTTGCTGCTGCACGGGCTCGACGCCGCCAGCCTACCGACGCACGGCGCGCGGTACACGGCGTTGTCCCTGAACGCGCGTACGGCCTTGCTCGCCGACTGGATGGCGTCGGACAACTTCCTGATTCGCCAGGCGATCAGCGCGGTCACCGTGTTGGTCGCACTCGCTTGGTCGGAGCACCCCGAGGTCGCGCGTACGTTCGCTCCTCTCTACCGCTGTGGGTTCGGCCGATGACGATCTTGGGCTTTCAGGACGCGTTGGGCGAGACCGAGCGCACGGTGGACGTCGTGATCGTCGGCAGCGGTCCGGGTGGGTCGGCCGCCGCGCGCGTGATCGCCCGTGGGGGCCGGTCGGTGCTTGTTCTGGAGGAAGGACCCGCACAGCACCGTTTTCGCCCCGCGATGAGCCACACCATGCGCTACCACATGCAAGAAGGCGGCTCGATGGTCGCGCTCGGGCATGCACCGGTCAGCGTCGCGGCGGGGCGCGGCATCGGCGGGGGTTCGTTGATCAACTCCGCGATCTGTTGGCGGGCACCGTCGGAGATCTTGGACGGTTGGACGGATGTGATCGGTGAGGACACGTTCAGCGCCGCCCAGATGGCGCCCGCCTACGACGACGTCGGGGCGCGTATCGGCGTGACGCGCACGTCGGAGGCGATCGCGGGCGAGAACAACCTACTGATCGTACGTGGCGCGAAGAAGCTCGGGCTTGAGGCCGACCTCCTACATCGCAACGCGCCCCAGTGCGTCGGGTGTGGGGTCTGCAACTACGGTTGCCCGTCGGGCGGAAAGTGGAGTGTGGACCGGACGTTGCTGGTCGATGCGCGCGACGCGGGTGCCGTGGTGCAGGCGGATGTCAAGGTCGACGCCGTGCTGGTGGCGCAAGGCCGCGCCGCAGGGGTTCGGGCCGAGGTGCGTGACCCCGACACGGGCGCACCGGTCGGCCGCCTCACCGTGCACGCCAAGCAGGTGGTCGTCGCGGCCGGTGCCGTCGGCACGCCGCGCCTGCTCCACCATGCGGGTCTGGCGGACGTCCTCGGACCGCGGTTGGGCCAGGGACTCCACCTGCACCCCGGCAACGCGGTGATGGCGCTTTGCGACCATGAGGTCAAGATGTGGACGGGCGCCACCCAAGGCGCGTACTTCGCCGACCCCGAGCTGCCCGGCGTTCTGCCGCACACGCTCTCGCTTCCGCCAGGCGCGCTGTTGTTGGCGCTCGGCGGCGCGGGCGCGGTGGTCAAAGAGAACATCGCGCTCGCTTCCCGTTTCACGGGCTGCGTGGTGATGGTCTCGGACAAGGGCGAAGGCACGGTGGGGGCTGACGCGAACGGGTTCGCGAAGATGACGTACGCGTTCGCGCCGGTCGACATCGACAACATGCGCAAGGGCATGAAGCGGACCTGCGAGGTCTTGCTCGCCGGAGGGGCGAGCCGCCTGTTCTTGCCGATCCACAACGCCGGCTTCGTCGACGGCCTCGACGAGGCGTTCCGGATCATCGATGCCGCCGACCTGCGCGACTATCAAGCGTTGTACGCGGCGCATCCCATGGCCACCTGCCGGATCGGCAAGGACGCGCAGACGAGCGTCTGCGGTCCCACAGGTGAGGCGCACGGACTCCCGGGCCTGTTCATCGCGGACGCCTCGGTCTTCCCCACGTCGCTCGGCGTCAACCCGCAGTGGACGACGATGGCGATGGCCACGATCATCGCGGGTCACGTGCTGGCGGCGGCGTGAACAGCGTGCCGTGCGCACTGGCGGGGGTGTGCGGCGGCTGCGGGTGGCCGGACCGGTCGCCGGCGGACGCGCGTCGCGACCGCGTCGCCTCCTTGGTCGCCGATCTCGTCGCCGTGGGGGTCGCGGTGCCGTCGGAGGTCGCGGTCGACGACACACCGACGCTCGCATTTCGCGACAAGTTCGATTTCGGCCTCAGTCGCCGGGACGGACCGCTGACGATCGGGCTCTCGGGCGTGACCGACCGGTCCTTTCTGGATGTCGCCGCGTGTCCGCAGCTCTCGCCGCGGCTCGCCGCTGCGTACGAGGCCTTGCGCGCCGACCCTCCGCCCGCCCTGGGGCATGCGAGCTTGCGGCTCCGCGTCGCGCCGCAGGGAGCGGTCGGCTTGTGGGTCGATGGGGCGAACGCCGACATCAAGGCGCTGCTGGACGAGGGGGTGTGGCTGCGTCGTCAGCTCGCCTCGGGCTTGGTGGTCGAGCTGGGGCAGCGGCGCAAGGAGGTCGTCGAGCTGGACGGCGTGCTCAAGCTCCGTGACGCACCGCCGCGGCCGTGGTGGCAGACCGTGGACGCGCACGGGTCGCGCACGGTGTTCGGCCGCATCGGCGGGTTCTCGCAGCCGAGCCTACAGATCGGGGCCATCCTCGCCGAGCGCGTGCGTGAGGCCGTCGTCGACAGCGGCGCGCGCTCGTGGCTCGAAGTCGGATGCGGGGCCGGTCACCTCACGCTCGCCGTCGCGAGCAGCGTCGAGGCGATCACGGCGGTCGACAACGACGCCGACGCGCTGACGGCGCTCACCGCCGGGCTCGCGCACGCCGGGCTGGGCGACCGCGTGGCGGTGCGATCCGGCAACCTCGACAGCGACGCGCTGGTGGCGGCCCTCGACGCCCATGACGGCGTGCTCGTCGATCCGCCCCGCTCCGGCCTTCGACGGCTCGCGCACGGCCTCGCGGGCCCGCACCGCGCGCGTGCGCTCGTCTACGTCAGCTGTAGCGCCTCGTCGTTCGTGACGGACGCGGCCATCTTGGTGGCCGGTGGTTGGCGGCTCGATACGCTCGCGCACGTCGACCAGTTCCCGTGGTCGCCCCATGGCGAGTTCGTCGCGCGTTGGTCCCGAGCGACGGGGTGACGTCGGGGGCTACAGACCGCCGCCGAGGAGGTTCACCGGGCCGATCCAGCCGTTGTGCTCGGCGATCATGACGCCCATCGCCGTCACCGCGTACCCGGCGCTCGCGAGCAGGATCGGGCGGTCCGAGAGCAGCGTCTCATCGGGCGCGCCGCCCTCTCCGCGCTGCTCGACCAAGTAGATGTAGCGGAAGATGGCGTACATCACGAACGGGATGGTCAACGCCATCCACGGCGTGTTGCCCATGCCGCGCGCGGCGTCCTGGACGACCGCCACCTGCTGCGCCGTCCACGCGCCGTAGAAGATGAGGTACAGGTGGATGCGCCCGTGCATCACCGGGCCGCCCCGGTGCGCGAGGGAGCTT
>JBEIFN010000323.1:0-3581 GCA_040382435.1 Alphaproteobacteria bacterium | reverse complement strand
CGCCTCGTCGACCGGCCACGCCTCCTCGGGCCACCAGAGCGCGGCGTTGTCGGACGCGCGCACCTCGCTCGGGACGCGGTCGTACGCGTTGACCAAGGCCTTATCGGCCGCGAACGCGAGGGGTACGAAGAGGAATGGCACGAACGCACCTCCTCGTGAGGCTAGCACGTCCAGCCGGGGACATGGGCGCGCCATCGCATGTCTGCCGGATGTCAAGCGCACAGACATGGGGACACGCACGGTCACCGAAGACCCCTCGATGTCCGTAAGCGTGCCGAATCAACGCGTAGAAACAGGGTTGACGTTGCTTCGGACTACGAAGATGCAGGTCCATGATGGGCCGATCTTCCTCGGAGTGTCCGCATGACCCTTCCCACACTTACGACGGGCCAGTTCAGCCTCGTCTACAACATGCTCAGCCTTGCGATCGCCGCGATGTTCGCTTCGTTCGCGTTCTTCGTCATGGCGCGTCAGCAGGTCTCGGCCCGCTTCCGTCCCGCGCTCGTGATGTCGAGCCTCGTCGTGGGCATCGCCGGGTACCACTACTGGCGTATCTTCGCCTCGTGGGACCATGCCTTTACGCTGCAGGGCAACGCGTATGTGCCCTCCGGGGCTCCCTTCAACGACGCCTACCGCTACGTCGACTGGCTGTTGACGGTGCCGCTGCTCGTCGCGGAGCTGGTCGCCGTCCTCCAGCTGCCCAAGGCGGTCGCCGGCTCGTTGACCTCGCGCTTGATCGTCGCGACGGTCGCCATGCTCGTCACCGGCTACGTGGGCGAAGTGTCGGGTGACCTCGGCACGCGCAACGTCTGGGGCATCATCAGCTCGGTGCCGTTCGCGTACATCCTCTACGTGCTGTTCGTTGAGCTCAAGCAGGCCGCTGCACGCGAGTCGGGTGACGTGCAACGTCAGCTGTGGCTCACGCAGCTGCTGCTCTTGGCGACGTGGGGCTTCTACCCGATCACCTACGGCATCCCGGTGTGGTTCGGTGCCGACTTCCTCGGCACGTCGGGCGTCGTCGCGATCCAGGTGGGCTACAGCATCGCGGACATCACGGCCAAGTGCGGCTATGGGTTGATGATCTACGGCATTGCACGGGCGAAGATGGAGGCCGATGGTGAGACGGAGGCCGTCGCGGCGCGTCTCGCGGTCGCCAAGTGATGTCGGCGCACCTGCCCCCTGAGTCGTTCGAGGCTCAGGCGTCTGGTGCGCGGCGGCTCGTGTCGAACACCTTGATGGTGTTCGGCGCGACCGCTGCCGTGGTGGGGATCGTGCTGCAGGAGGTGGTTCACGCCGATCTGCAGTTCTTGACCGCGTTCGACGTTGTGGTCATCGGCGTGGTGACGGCACTCACGGGAGCTTGGACGGGGCGTTCGGCGTGAGCGCGCCGCTCAAGCACCTTCGCCGACGCGCGGACGCGCCGCACCGCGCTGCGCCTCGCGCCACACTGCGGGGGCGCGTCCGGTCCAGCGTCGGAACGCGCGTCGGAAGTTGGCGACCTCGGTGTAGCCGAGCTGGAACGCGACGTCGTCGACCGTGAGGTTGGGCGTTCGAAGTAGCTCACACGCGAGTGTCGTGCGTGTCGCGTCGAGCAGGCTCTGGAACGTCGCACCCTCTTCGTTCAATCGACGGTGCAGCGTCCGCGGTGTGGTGTGCAAGCGGCGCGCGACGGTGGCGAGCGACGGGAACCGGTGCTGCCGTTCCAAAAGCAGCCGTCGCACGCGACCCGACCAGTCGTCGGCCGTTTCGAGCTGCTCCAGCGCGCGCTGGCAGGCCTGTGCCGCTTCGGCGAACGCCGAGGCATCGCCCTGTCGCAGCGGCTGGTCGAGGTCGGCTCGACGCACGGCGAGGCCGCACCAAGCTGCCGACCAACGCACAGGGACGGCCAGGACCTCGCGGGCCATCGCGGCGTCCGCCGGGGTGGGGAAGGGGAACGCGATTTCGACGGCGCATCTCGGGTCCCGCGTGATCGCGTCGAGCAGGTTCTTGACGCTGAGCACGACCGCTTCGAGGATCGGTCGATCGAGGTCGCCCAAGGATCGCGTGGCATGCAAGCGGACCCACAGCACCTCGTCCTGCGTGTGGAGATCGACGCGCAGCAGCGCGAGCCGCAGGCGTGCGAACCGCTGGAACACCTCGATCGCTTGGCGGACGGTGCCGCTCTGCATCGCGGCGTAGCCGACCATGCCGTGCGTGTTCGCGAGGAGCCGCTCCCCGACGATCAACCCCAGGGAGGGCTCACCGCTCCTCGTCAGCGCGTCGCGGACGAGCGCCTCGAACGTCTCGAACGAGACGACGTACGCCGGGTCGTCGAGATCGCCGGTGCGCACCCCTTGGCGCGCGAGCCACGGCTCGGTCGGCACACGTAGCTGCCGAAGCACCTCGGCGAGGTGACGCACATAGACGGCGGGGATGGCGATGGCGGGCATCGGGCCTCTGGCGGAATCTGACCCCATGTTGTCGCGATCGGACCTCCTACGCCACCCTGTTTTGGGGCTAGCCTCTGGATCGGAGGCGTGGATGCCACAGCGCGCGAGCCGGGTCCAGATCGGAGAGACGACGTTCGATGCCGCGGCGGGCGAGACGATCCTCGAAGCGGCTGAGCGGGCCGGCCTGGGTTTTCCGAGCGCGTGTCGCGTGGGGGGGTGCGCCACCTGCAAGTGCCGCATCGTCGCCGGGCAGGTCGCGCAGCGCACCGAGACGGCCTACTTGCTGACCCGAGAAGAGCTCGACGCGGGCGTGGTCCTCGGCTGCCAGTCGGTGCCGCGGGGCGACGTCGTCGTCGATGTCCGGCTCACGGCGGCGCAACGCGCGCGCGGGACCGTCGTCGGCCACCGTCGCCTGACCCCGCACATCGCGGAGATCGTGGTCGAGACCGACGCCGCGATGCCGTTTGAAGCTGGGCAGTCGGCGCGGCTCGCGTTGGCTGACGCGCCCGATGTGGCGCGGCACTACTCCTTCGCCGCCGCGCCGGCCGAGGACGGGCGGCTCCGTTTCTTGGTGCGTCACGTCGAGGGTGGGCGGTTGTCGACGCGCCTGAACGACGCGGCCGTCCTGGGCGCGGCGGTCGTGATCGAGGGGCCGTTCGGCGAGGTCCGGGCTCGGTCTTCGGCGAGCGCCTGCGCGTTCATCGCCACCGGCAGCGGGATCGCACCTGTCGTCGCGCTGCTCGAGACGCTGCGGGGGGCACCCACCGCGCCCGAGGTCGTCGTCCTCCATGGGGCGGCCCACGAGGACGACCTCGCGGATCGCGACCGCCTAGAGGCCCTCCAGGCCGCTTGGGGGGCCCGCTTCGTCTACGTCCCCGTGCTGTCGCGCGCGGCGCCGTCGTGGCAGGGACGTCGTGGCCGCGTGCAGGATCATCTGGCCGATCAGGTGCCTGCGAACGCCGCGGTCGTCGTGTGTGGGTCACCCGCGATGGTCGACGAGGTGAGTCGACGCTTGCACGATCTTGGCGTGGCCGAGGTGCAGGCCGACGCGTTCTTCGCGCAGCCCGATCCCGGACCGCCCGCGCTCCCGGCGCAAGCCCTCGGTCCGGTCGCCGAGGTGCTCCACCACCTGAAGTACGGGTTGTTTCACCT
>JBEIFN010000322.1:0-3586 GCA_040382435.1 Alphaproteobacteria bacterium | reverse complement strand
TTGGTCCACCCCATCGTAGTGGAAGAAGAACAGGCGGACCGGCCCGGTGTTGGCGTGGCCGTCGACGTGGATGTCGTACTGAACGGTGTCGCCCACCGTCGGCAGCGGCGTGTGGTACGTCAGGTCGCAGCCCAGCAACCGATAGACACGGTCGGACTGGTTGTGGTCGTCGATCCCCATGTAGGAGATGAGCATCAGGTCGGCTTGGCCCGCCTCGATGAACACGCCGGCGGGGATACGACCTTGGTGAAGAAACCAAGAATCCTCACGCACATCCGTCTCGGTCCACAGCGTGCCGCGGCCAAGGACGCCGGGCGCAGCGTCGACCCCGACCAATCGGTCGGCGAGCAGCAGGGGCGGCTCAGGCATACGGACTTGGCGCGTGTAGCCGTCCTGAGACGCGAACGAAGCTCCGAAGATCGTGGAGATGACGCCCGAAGCGTGCACGGCGAGCCCGTCACGGTCCAGCTTGAGGCCGGGGAGCGCGTCGTGAGGACGCGGACGCGGCGTCAAGGCCACCCCCAGCGGCCCCTGGCTGCGCGGCACCTCGGGGGACGCGGCCGGCACGGTGGCGCGCGGCGGCGCGGCTGGGGACGGAGACGGTGCGGGGCTTGCGGGCGGCGGCGCGGCCGGTGCCGGAGCCAACGGTGCCGGGACCGAAGCTACGGGAGGAACGGCGGCGACGGCTGGCGTGATCCGCGCGGGCGCGGAGGCGACGGGTCGCGGCGTCGCGCCGTGCGCCCGGGCCGAGCGCGCCGCCATCAGCAGCTCGGACGCGAGCACCTGCTGTGCGAGGAAGGCTTGATGAAGCTGATGCTGCGTCGTGGTCCATTGGGCGTGCGCCGCGTGGACCATGGCCGCTGCCTGCGCAAGCGCGACCGGATTCCCCGCGACCATCGGCTGTGCCGGCAGCGCCGTCGCGGCGGGCCGGGCCACGGGAGGAGGCGGCAACGGAGCCGGAGGAGGTGGCGGCACAGGTTTCGCCGACGGGGGCGGCAACGGAGCCGGAGAAGGTGGCGAAGCGGGGCGTCCGAGCGCGATCGTCGGCGGGAGCCATGGGGCCGGGGGCAGACGGTAAGCGTCGGACATCACAGACTCCGTGAGGGGGCTCGTCGAGACTTGAGGGACACCCGCGCGAGACGGGATCGGTGCGGTCTTGGGGGTCGCTGACCACGGCGGCGGCGCACCGTACGGGGCGGCATGCGCGGGCTTGGAGAGCGCGCGACCCTTCGGCGATGCAGGCGCAGGCAGCGTCGCCGTGACCGCGTCGAGATCGACCGGAAGCCCGAGGCACCAGGCATGGCCAAGGCCAGCCCAAAGCGCTTCGAGGCCGTCGCCCGGACCGTCGAATGCGACGGTGGAGGCGGCGGGGACCGCCCCCCGGACCCAGCGCGCGACGACGTGAGACGCGGGTCCGAAGCAGAGGAACGTGCCAGCACCGTCGGCGGCCGCGCGTTGGACGATCGCGGGGACGTCCAAGGTCTGCAGCAGCCCGCGCGTGACGGACTCGGCGCAGGCCGACGACGACGGCGCGTAGGGCTTGGCGTCGTGCCCGCGGTAGTGTCGAACGCCCGTTTCGACCGTCCCGCGCGTGTGCAGTGCGCGCCACGCCTCTGCGGCGGGCTTCGCGTCGCGCGTGTGCGCCGCGAGCGCGAGCGGCGCGTCGACCGCAGACGTACCAGCGGGGAGCGCGTCCAGCACCGCCTGCACGGCGTCGGGCGCACCTCCGATCGCGCACTCGTGGTCGGTGTGAACGAGCGCGAGCGAGGCGTGGGCGACCCCGCGCAAGGCCTTTTGGACCTCGGCCTTCGACGCCCCGACGACGACGGTCCGCCACGACGCGGCGGGTGCCCCCCAAGCCTGCGCGATCGCCTCACACGGCCCGGCGAGCGAACGGTCGAACAGGCCACTGCGGGCGGCATCGCGGACGATCGCCTCGTGATCGGGCCACGCCCCGCTCGCCATGAGGGCGACGGTCTCGCCTGAGCTGATCCCGACGCACGCCGCGGGCGTCAGTCCGGCGAGGCGGGCGACGTGAGCGTGCGCGAGACTGACCGCCACCGAGCGCCACAGCGCCGCTGCGACGGTCGTCGGCGCACCGTGTAGGTCGATGGGCAACGCTGGCCAAGCCGTCGGGAACGCGGCCAAGACGCCGTCGCCACCGCCGGACGCGGCCAAGCCCGCTGGGCCGAAGACCCAAGCCACCCCGCCCGTCGCCGGAGCCTCCGCGAACGCGACCCCTGCCCCGTCGGGCGCCCACCCGGCCTGTAGACGCACGAGCGCGCGCTGCGCACGGTCGGCGAGCACCGTGGGCGTCCTCGCCACGATCGCGAGTCGGACCGGCCCCTCACCGCCGATCTCGGCGCGTTGAAGGCGACGGATCAACCCCTCGCGGTCCGGCGCGGCGAAGGTCGCGAGTTGGGGCTGGCCGCCGTCGACGGAGGCGACCTCCCCCGATCCGAGGACGCGCCAGCGGTCGACGCCGCCAAAGCGCGACGTCACCGAGACGCTGGCGGTGGCCGCTGGCTCACCCCGCGGCGAGTGGCCGAGCGTCGTCCGCCGGCCGACGGCCTGCACGGCATCGGCGACCGCGAGCAGACCGATCGCAGCGTGCGCGTCGCCATGCACGGCGTAGGCGTCCTGCGCGTCCGCGCCCAACGCGACCTCGGCCTGCGCCCTGCCCCCGGCGCGTCCATCGACGCCGGCGTCCTCCAGCACCGCGAGGACCGGCCGACCCGCTGCCCGTGCGTCCGTCTCCCGCTCGAGCACGAGGACCACCGCGGCGTCCTGCCCGTCGTTCGACGTGCCTCCGACGGCCGCGAGCGCGGCGCGATGCACCGGATCGGCGCCCATCTCGACGGCGCCGACGAGCGCGGCGTCGAGGGCACCCGTCGCGACGGCGCGCGCCGCAAGACGCAACGCTGCCGTCCCGGAGCGCTCTTCGGCGGCGACCACGAAGCCCGGACCACGCCAGTCGAGCTGAACCTGCACCCGGTTGGCAGGGATGTTCGGCATCGTCCCCACAACGCCTGCAGAGGTCAGCGCCGGCACGACGCCGTCGCGTGCATCGGCCAGCCAGGCGGCATCTGCGCCCACCGCGCCGGCCCACGTCGCGAGCCGCCAACGGGCGCCGTAGCGGCAGACCTCGAGATCGGGACCGTAGCCCACGTAGACGCCCGCGCGCGTGCGGTCGACGCCCGCGACCGTCTCGCTGACCGCGCGCGCCGCCTCGAGGATCGCGAGCTGCTGCGGCAACGTGTGCTGAAGGTCGTTCGGCGGAAAGCGCAGACCCTGGAGCGCGACGTCGACGCTCTCCCCGATGCGGACGCTGTGACACGCCACCACGGCGACCCGCTCGCGTGTCGGCGCGGGCGCACCCGCCGGATGCTGACCCGGGACGTACGCCTCGACCAACAAGTGGGCGTTATTCCCTCCGAAACCGAACGCGCTCACGGCGGCGCGTCGTGGGCGCCCCGTGTCGGGCCAAGGAGACGGCGTGCGCACGGGAACAAAGGGCGTGCCTGAGAACGCTGGCGCGTCGTCTGGCACGTGCAACGTCGGCGGGAGCGTGCCCGCGTCCATCGCC
>JBEIFN010000321.1:0-3587 GCA_040382435.1 Alphaproteobacteria bacterium | reverse complement strand
GTCCATGACGGTCTCTGGCTCGATGTGGGCGATCCGCAGGCCTACCTGGAGGCCAACCTCGCTGTCCTTCGGGAGCGGCTGCCTTTGGCGCTCGACCCTTGGACGCACGCGATGGCCGGCTCATCGCCACACGGACGGTTCGGCCCGCTCCCCCACGGCGCCGGCGAGGGCGTCTGGCTCGGCCACGGTGCGGTGTTCGCCGATGGCGCGACGGCGACGGCGTCGGTCGTCGGGGCGGGTGCGCGGCTCGCGGATGGCGCAGCGCTCACGCGCGTCGTCGTGTGGGACGGTGTCGAGGTCCCGGCGGGGACTTGGTGTGACGGCGTCTGGCACGACGGCGGGTTCCTGCCGCTGAAGACACCTTGATGCGTGCGTTCTACGAACCCCTTTTGGACGGATCGTTCGCAGCGACCGGCTACACGCGTGGGCCGTGGGCGAGCGATCAGCAGCACGGAAGTCCACCGATCGCGTTGATGGTTCGCGCCGCCGAGCGCCTGGTCCCGCACGCGCGTCCGTTGCGTTGGACCGTCGACTTGGCGAGGCCGTTGCCGTTGGGGCGCGTGGAGGTCCGGGCCGCGTGCCTTCGCACCGGCCGAAGGACGGCGTTGGTCGGCGCGGAGGTCGTTGCCGCCGGCCGCACCTGCTACACGGCGCGCATCCTGATGGTGGTGCCCGTTGCCGACGCGCCCGAGGCGACGCCCGGGCAGCCCGAGGCACGAGAAGGGGTCGCTTTTCAATTCCCTTTCTTTCCGTGGGACGAGGGGTTTCACACCGCCATCGAGGCCCGCCGGATCGCGGGTGAACCGGGCACGGGCGATCTCCGGGTTTGGATGCGCCCTCTCGTGGCGCTCGTCGAGGGAGAGGAGGCGACGCCGATGCAACGCGTCGCCGCGCTGACCGACGCCGGTAGCGGCGTGGGATGGGGGCTCGATACGCGCATCTGGACCTTCCTCAACGCAGACCTCGATCAGCACGTTCTGCGTCCGCCGCGAGGCCCGTGGGTGGGCCTGCACGCGAGGACGCGTCGCGCAGCCGACGGCGTCGGCCTCGCGCGCACCGAGGTCTTTGACGCCGACGGTGTCATCGGTGACGTCCAGCAGGGCTTGGTGCTCGCGCGTGCCGCTTCGGCGGCGGGCTGAACGGACGTCGAAGCGAGGAGGTTGCGATGTGGACGTTGTGGTTGCTCGCGTGTGCGCCGCAGGCGCCGGAGCCGGTGGCGCTACCCGGCCTGAGCGTCCGGATGGACGAGGCAGCCGCTGCGACCGACTTCTGGTCGTCGCCGTTCCCCGACGATGCGCGGCTGCGCGACGGTCACCTCGTCCTCGGACATCTTCCGGGGATCCAAGACTCGCCGCTCCTTTCGGGGTTGGCGGAGGTGGCAGAGCTGCGACGCGGGGCCAGCCAGGTTCCCGTTGTCTACTTGCCCTTTGCGGGGGCGTTGCGCGCTGCGCCACCGGAGTCCGTCTTCGAACGTGTGGCCACGGCGGTCGACGACGACGTGGTGCTGGTCGATGTCGATGCCGAGAGCCCCGAGCGCGGACGGGTGATCCCGTCGGTCGCCGCCACCTTGCCGGTGGACGACTTCACCCCCGAGGGTGTGCTCGCCGTGGCGCCTCGGCCGGGGTTTGTGCTCCGCGAACACACGACCTACGCCGTGCTCGTCCGGCGGACCTGGGGCGCAGCAGACGGGAGTTTGCTCGGTGTTCCGGCCAAGCTGCTCGGTCGTCTCGGGCCTGTCGCTGCGGCGGGTGACGAGGAGGCTTGGGCCGTCTGGACGGACGTGCGCGAGACCGTGGCCTCGCTCGGCGTGGCGCCCGAGGCGATCGCGGCTGCGGCGAGGTTCTCGACGGGGGACGTTCCTGCCGAGACCGCGGCCGAGACGCGCGCCCTGCAGGAGCGCGACGACGCATCGCTGTCGACGCCCGCTTGGTTCGAGCGCGACGTGCCGACGCCGAACTACTGTGAACTGCACGCGACACTCGACGTGCCCGTCTACCAGCGGGGCGTGCCGCCGTACAACACCGATGGGCGCTTCGTGGTCGGCGCCGACGGTCTCCCCGAGGTTCAGGAACGCCTGAGCATCCCGGTTGTGTTGACGATCCCGCAGGGGGAGATGCCCGCTCAGGGTTGGCCGCTTTCGATGTACTTTCATGGGTCGGGTGGCACGTCGGACCAGCTCGTGATCCGCGGCCCGGCCGCCGAGGCCGGGGAGCCGGAGGTAGGCTACGGGCCTGCTTGGGTGCTGGCCCGTCATGGCATCGCGGGCGTGGGCAGCGCGCACCCCGTCAACCCCGAGCGGATCCCGGGCGCGAGCTCGCTCGCGTACTTGAACTTCTCCAACCTCGCCGTGTTCCCGTTTACCTTCCGCCAAGGGATCGCGGAGCAGGCGCACCTGCTCGACGCGCTGCTCGATCTCGAGATTCCCAGCTCGGCGCTCGGTGATTGTCAGGGGCCGACGCTCCCGGCGGGGGCGTCGTTCCATCGCTTTGATCCCGGCTCTCTCGTCGCCATGGGCCAGAGCATGGGGGGCATGTACACCAACCTGATCGGCGCGACCGACCCGCGACTGCGCGCGGTCGTGCCGACGGGCGCGGGTGGACATTGGACACGGTTCGTTCTCGAGACCAGCCTGCTCGGTGATGGCGCTGCGGCCGCGGCCTTGCGGCTGGTGATCGGTAGCGATGCCGTCACGAGCTTCCTGCATCCGGCGCTGCACGTCGGCCAGCTCGCGTGGGAACCGGCGGAACCGCTCGTCTACGTGCCGCGACTCGCGCGCCGGCCGCTCGTGGGACACCCCGTACGTCCGATCTACGAGCCGGTCGGTCTGGGCGACAGCTACTTCCCGCCGTCGACGTTCGATAGCTTTGCGCTCGCTTATGGGAACTGGCGGGCCGGTGATCGGATCTGGCCGTCGATGGATGATGCGCTCGCACTCGACGGCCGGGCTGCGCTCCCGCCGGCGTGGCCGATCCGCAACAACGCCGTCTCCGACGATGGCGTGCCCTACACGGGCGTGGTCGTGCAGTCGGCAGGGGACGGGTTCTCCGACCCCCACGCGATCTTCACCCAACTTGCCGACATCCGGCACCAGTACGGATGTTTCTTCCGAAGTTTTTTGGAGACTGGGGTCGCTTCGGTCGTGGCGCCTTCAGCGGACGACGAGACCCCCTGCGGGTTCTGACCGGCGACGATCAAGGGGCCGTGAAGACCTCGCGCGTGGCGCCGGCCTGCGCGGCGACGTCGGCCGGGTACAGCGGGACGGGCAGGGCCTCGTTGGCGAGCCAGAGCTTTGCCTGGTCGGCGAAGTTCGGGGAGTCGGCGAGGCCAGACTGTCCGCCCGGGAGGACATTCCATGCTTCGAAACCCGATCCACCGAGCGCGACCACCAGGCGCCACACCGGGCCGGCGCCGTAGTTGAACGTGCTGCCGTTGGTGCCGGAGTTCCCGGCGTCCACGTTGAGGTTGTCGGACCAGCGCGGGAACCCTGGCATCTCGAAGCGCGGGTCCGCTTCGGTCAGGCCCTCCGCGACGGGGAAGTCGTCGGGCGTGATCTCGAGCGGTGCGACGATCGCCCCGAGCAAGGGATC
>JBEIFN010000320.1:0-3589 GCA_040382435.1 Alphaproteobacteria bacterium | reverse complement strand
GACGCGATGGACCACCCCGGGAGCACGGCCACGCCCCCGCCCACCGACGCCCTCGCGCCTGCGTCGCTGGTCGCCGCTGTGGAGGTGCGCGCCCCGTCAGGAGCGCGCTTGTCCGAGGCGGCGCGTCGGGCGTCGGGGACGTCCACGTTCGAGACCTCGGTGCCCACCTGGGACGAGGAGGGCGACGCACCGCTGTACCGCGGCGACGACCTCCCAGCGGTCCGTCAACGCTTCCGGCGCGTCGTCTTCGCGACGTTCGGGCTCGCCGCCTGCGCCATCGGGCTGTACGAGAGCGGGTGGCGTTGGCGCACGCTGCCTCCGCCAGCACCGGTGCAAGTCGAGGTGGTCGCGCAGTTCACCACGCCACTCGTGATCCGCGTCGATGGGGTCGAGGTCGCACATCGCGAGTTTGCCGGCTCCGAAGCCGCCGCATTCGAAGGCAACCGCAGCGTCGAGATCGACGTGGTCGACATCGAGGCGCTCAAGGTCACCTTCGAGGGCCGCACGATCGCGCCGCGTGGGCGGGTTCGTGTGCCGCGGACGCTCCGTTTCGAGGCGGGCGGGGGCGGGCCATGAGCGAAGAGAAGCTCCTCTCGGCCAGGACCGAGGCGCTGTTCCGTCGCTTGGTCCGGCGTGAAGCTGAGCCTGCGCTCAAGAAGCTCGTCGGGCAGTATCGCCCCGAAGACGTAGCCGCCGTCATGTCGCACATGACCTGGGCGGAGCAGCGTCGTCTCTACGATATGCTGGACGATCTGGATTTCAAAGCCGAAATCCTCGCGCTTCTTCCCGAGGATGCGGTCGTCGAGATCACCCGCGAGATGACCGAAGAGGTCTTCGCCGACCTCCTCGACCGCATGGATCCTGATGATGCCGTCGACGTCGTCGGTCTGCTCCCCGAGGACGTCCGCGAGCGCATCCTCGCCGAGATGGAGGAGGAGGAAGCTGTCGAGGAGCTGCTCGGCTACGATCCCGAGACGGCGGGCGGCCTGATGTCGACGTCGTACTTCGCGATGCCGGACACGGCGTCGTGTGGGGCCGCGATCCGCGAGCTTCAGCGGACGGGCGACGACCTGAGCCACGTTCAGTACCTCTACGTGCTCGACCGCGAGAAGCGGCTGGTGGGTGTGACGAGCCTGCGCGCGCTCGTGACGCGGCCCGCCGCAACGCCGCTCGTTCAGATCATGACGCGCAACCCCATCGCCGTGGCGCCGGAGGTCGATCAGGGCGAGGTGGCGAAGTACGTCGCGCGCTATGACTTGATGGCGATCCCCGTCCTCGACGCCGAGAGCCACCTGCTCGGCATCGTCACCGTCGACGACGTCGTGGACGTCATTCGCGAAGAGGCTGCCGCAGACCTGCTGGCGATCGCCGGTATCTCGGACGTCCCCGATGCCGGCCCGACGTCGGTGGTCGAGGCGGTGCGGACGCGCGCAGGTTGGCTGCTCGCCACCCTGGCTGGGGGGCTGCTCGGCTCCGAGGTTATCAAGGGCTTCGGGGATACGCTGGCACAGACGACCGCGCTCGCGGCGTTCATCCCCGTGATCATGGGGATGGGCGGCAACGTCGGCCTCCAGTCGGCGACGTTGACGATCCGCGGGCTCGCGACCGGGCACGTCCAGATCGGTGGCGCGGTCCCGTTCATCACGTCCGAGGTCAAGGCCGGGGTCACCATCGGCGTGCTGTACGGCCTGTTGATGACGTTGTTCGGCTTCGTTCGCTACGGCTCCCAAGAGCCTTTGTTGGGCTTAGCCGTGGGTTTGAGCATCCTCACGGCGATGGCCGGCGCGTCCTTGCTCGGCGCCACCATCCCCGTGGTGTTGAGTCGCGTCGGTCAAGATCCAGCGGTCGCGACCGGCCCACTGGTCACCACCTGCATCGATCTCGCGAGCATCATCGTCTACTTCTCGGTCTCGGGCGCGTTGCTTGGTCTCTCCTGACCGGGGCTACGCCGTGCGGATGGTGGCGATGGCCGCGGTCGGCGTGGCCGGAGTCGTCGCGATCGAGGCGCTGTTTGGGCTCAACACCTGGACGGGTTGGGGGCTCGCGTTGTTCGTCGCTGCGCCTTCGGTGCATCTGTTGACGACTGCGCTCGATCCGGAGACGTCCGGTCGACCGGCCACGCGCCTGGGATGGCTGCTGCGCTACGTCGCTGTGGTCGTTGCGCTGCTTTCGTTGGTGACCTACCTCGGCGTGGCGTTGGCCCTCGTCGGGATTCCGGTGCTCGCCGCCGTTCTGCTCGGCCTGCTCGCGGTCGTCTACGCGATCGGAGCGGTCGGCGGCGCCGCGCAAGTTTACGCGGGCTTCGACCTCGGCATGGTGATCGACGCGCCGGGGGTGTCGCAGGCCGCTGGGTACGCGGTCACAGCGGCCGTCATGGCGGCGACGTTCGGCGTGTTCGCCGCGCGCGTGTGGGAGCGATCCGACGCGTGGGTGTCGTGGTTTGCCGATCTCTACCTTGCGACGATGGCGCGGTTGAGCCGCTGACGGACGCTAGGCGTGGACGCTCGCGCCACGCGCGACCGCGATCGCCTCGAGCACGGCCTCGGAGGCGGTGGGGTGCGCGTGCATCGTGTGGAGCAGCGTCTCGGCGTCGGACTCGGCCCCTCGCGCGACGACAAGCTCGCTCAGCAGCTCGGTCGCGTCCGCGCCGACCAGGTGTGCGCCGAGGATCTCGCCATGCTTCGGGTCGACCAGCACCTTGACCCAGCCGTCTGGGGTCCCCGCACCCTGCGAGCGGCCGTTCGCTGCGAACGCGAACTTGCCGAGCTGATAGGCGACGCCTGCCTTCTTCAGGGCGTCCTCGGTGCGGCCCACGCTGGCCACCTGCGGCTGGCTGTAGGTGCACGACGGGACGTTGCCGTAATCGACGTCGGGGACGTGGAGCCCAGCGATGCGCTCGATCGCGACGTGCGCCTGCCGGGTGGCGACGTGGGCGAGGGCAGGGCCGCCGTCGCAGCAGTCGCCGACAGCGTACACGCCTGGGGCGGAGGTGCGGTGCGACCGGTCGACGGTGATGAAGCCGCGCGCGTTCGTCGCGACGCCGGCTGCATCGAGCCCGATCCCCTCGGTGTTGGGGGCGATGCCGAGGGCGACCAACACCGTGTCGGCGCGGAGTGTGCGACCGTCGGCCAAGGAGACGGCGACCTCGTCCCCGTCACGGGCGACGCCGGCGATCTGGACCCCAGTGTGAACCTTGATGCCTTGCTTCTCGAACGCCTTGCGTGCGAGGTTGCCCGCTTCACGGTCCTCGAGGGGCAGCACCTCGTCCTGACCTTCGAGGAGGGTGACGTCGACGCCCATCGCGTTCCAGAAGTACGCGAACTCCATGCCGATGGCGCCCGCGCCGAGCAGGACGGCGGTCCTAGGCTTGCGGTCGAGCGTGATCGCCTCGCGGTAGGTGAGGATGCGCTCGCCGTCGGGCTGGATCGTCGGGAAGGTTCGCGCGCGCGCGCCCACCGCGATCACGATGTGCTTCGCTGTGATCGTTTGGGTCGTTCCGTCGGCCTTGGAGACCTCGACGAGGCCGCCGCCGAGCAGCTTGGCTTCGCCGGCCACGGTTTGCACGCCGTACTTCTTGAACAAGTGGCCG
>JBEIFN010000319.1:0-3590 GCA_040382435.1 Alphaproteobacteria bacterium | reverse complement strand
CCGTCTTCGTCGGGGCGGTGCAGGCAGTCGCGGTACCGACACGCAGGCTGACCGAGCGCGGGGAAGTGGTCGCGGACGACGCGCGCGTCCAGCCCGCTGGGCAAGAAGGTACGGATGCCCGGCGAGTCCGCGATCTCGAAGCCGGCAGGGTGGCGGAAGATGCGGCTGTGGGTCGTCGTGTGCCTGCCCGCCTCCCAATGATCCGAGATGTCGCCGACGGGTCCGACGTCCACATCGGGAAGCAAGCGCTGCGCCAGGCTCGTCTTGCCCACGCCGGAGTGTCCGACAAACGCCCAGGGACCTGGAGCTTCCGCCGCCGCCAACGCCTCGATGACGCCGTCGAGACCCTCGCCCGTCGGTACGCACACCCGCACGACCTTCACACCCTCGGCGGCGCGCCGAGAGAGGTCGGCCTCGATGTCGTCCGAGACCCCGAGATCGGTCTTCGTCAAGCACACGACGTACGGCAGATCGGAGCTGGACGCCCCAACGGCGTATCGGTCGACCAAGCCCGACCGATAGGCCGGGCGATCGGCAGCGGCCACGATGACCAAACCGCCCAAGTTCGCCGCGATGGCTTGATCGCGACCCTTGAAGTCGGTCCGGCCAAGATCGCGCACGCGCGGCATCACCTCGACGAGCTTGCCTTCGCCCGCGCCCGCGTCGACCCAGCGGACCCGGTCGCCGATCACCGCGCGCAGCCCTGTCAGGTGGCAGACGCGCGTCTCGTCACCGGCCTCCACAACGACCTTGCGGCCCGCCGTGGCGACCACACGACCTTCGACTTCGGCTCCACGCTCACGCGCCACACGACCTCCGCAGGCCCGGATGGCCGACCCTGCGCCGCCCGAATAACGGACCCCGACGGCAGGAGCCTGCATGCGCCTCGATCCTTTGGAGCTCGACGACGTCATGCCGCCCGCGGGTGCCCGTCCGACGCTTCCGGCGCACCGGGCCGAGGCGATCCGACTGCTGCTGTCCGGCGGCTCGGCCGTCGACTTCCACCGCGCCCACTTCGACGACACGCAAGCGATCGACGACTTGCTCGGTCTGTTTTTGCTCGACCCCACCGACGCATTTGACCAGCGCCGCCTCCGCTACCTGCTCGCTGAGGCCGCTGCCTACGTCGAAGAGATCCGTGGCGTCCGCATCCCCAGCGAGGTGCGCAACCCGAGCGACGTCCGCGATCTGTTCCGCTGGGCCTCCGACGTCTCCGGCCTGCGACGCCGCCAAATGGCCGCGTGCATGGTGCTCAAGATGATGCACCTGATCCAACATATGGAGTCGGCCGACCTCAAGCTGCGCGCCGACGTGTCGGAATACGACCTGCAGGAGCTCGCGCACGGGCGCATCGTCGCGGCGTCCGAGACGCTGCGCCGGACGCATGGCTGGGCGCACGCGTTCTTCGGCTCGCGAAAGACGCGCTCCTCCGTCATCCAAAAGCTTCTCCTCAAGCGTGAGAATGTCGCGGCCACGATCTTCGACAAGCTCCGCTACCGGCTCGTTGTCGCCACACCCGACGACCTCATCGACGCGCTGGACTGGTTGCTCACCCACCTGCTGCCGTTTCCGCTGATCGTGCCCGGCAACACCCGCAACAACCTCCTCGATCCGAGCATGGTCCTCGCCCGCACCGCCGCTGAGGCCGTCGCGAGCCTCCATCCACACCTCGACGACATCGGGCCGGTCGACACGATGACCAACCCGTTCTCCGGCCGTGATTACCGGATGATCAACTTGGTCGCCGACCTTCCCGTCCGCCTCTCCGACCGCGTGCTGCCAGGCGGTCAACCGACCGAGCACCTCGGGCGTGTCGTGCATGTGCTCGTCGAGTTCCAGGTCGTCGACGCGGTGACGAACGCCACCAATCAGGTCGGCGAAAACGCCCACACGGAATACAAGGCCCGCCAATGGCAGCGCGCGAGCGACCGGCTCGCACGTGGCGCGTACGTCCGCTGAGCCCCGAACGTCTGGAGTCCTCGATGTCCACCGACGCCCTCAACACCTTCACCGACCTGCTCAACAACTTCGAGCGCACGGTGACGTTCCTCCACCGGATCGACGAGCAAGCCCCCAACTTCCGGTCGGAGGTCGTCGCCCGCGTGCGTGCGAGCCACGAAGCCACCCGCGACACGCTCCTCGTCGATTTGATCCCGGCCCTCGCCGACGCCGAGGAGGCGCTCAACGCCGCCAACAGCCGGGCAACCGAGGTGCAGGCGAGCGTGGCCGACGCCCGTGAGGCGCTCGAAGAGATCGAGCTGCGCGTCGAGATCGGTGCCCTCGAGGCCGAAGATGCCGACGCGGCGCGGGCGCCGTACCAAGCGGCGATCGATGGGGTCGCCGACGCCCTGGCCGAGGTCGAGCTCGAGGTCGAGGGCTACCAGAGCGCCATCACCCGTTGGGAGACGCTCGGTCAGCAGGGCGGCGTTCTCCGCTAACGTCCAACCCGCTCACGGCGCCCGCTAGTCAGATGCGGCACCTGTCAGCACCCGCACCGCAGCGACGATGGCGTCGACGAGCCGTTGTCGTGTGGTGGCGTCCGTCGTGAGGTCTTGGCGCAGCTCCAACTCGACCGCCCGACGGCCGTGCTTCACCGCGTGGTGCTGGACGGCGTACATCAGCCCGTTGCGGCCCGACCAAGGCTCGTTGCGCGCCATGACCCACCCAGAGACGGCAAGCGCGTCGTACCAACGCTCGGCCCATGCCTCGTGCAGGTCGAACAGCACGCCCACCTCGACCGTCCGCCGCTCGCCCTCGTAGCAAGGTGTAAACGAGTGCAGGCTGAGCATGTCGACGCCGGGATGCGCCGCGACCATCTCGGCCACGGCCTCGTGGTAGGGCCGGTAGTAGTTCTGAATCCGACGTGCGCGATCCTCCGACCCCAAGGCGGCGTTGAGGCCGACGGGCAGCGCGTCCGCCTCACGGCGAAACAGGGTGTCGCTGTCGAGCGGACGGTTGGGGTCAATGAGCAGCCGCGAGAACCTGCTGAGGACCGCGGGCGCCCCGAGCGCGGCGGCGACCTCCCGCGTGACCTCGGCGATCCCCAGATCATACGCCCAGTGCGTCCCCGCCAAACGGGCGTCTTGGGCCGGCCACGCCCAACCGGGCGGGAGGCGCTCGGAGGCGTGCTCCGCCGAGAGGAGAATCGGCGGACGCGCCGAGGCCGCCGGGATCCGTTCCACCGCTTCGTCGATCATCCCTCCTCCCCGTCCTCAAAGGCGATGATCGTGGCGCTCGGCGCGCGCGGCAAGTCGCCCCCGTTCGACGCGACGGCTTCGGAGGCCGGCAGGACCGCCGGTGTGCCGTCGGACGCATCATCGAACGGGAGCAGCGTCGCCCCCGCCCTCGGGGGAACGGGCGCAGACCGCACCGCCGCCGAATCGGCGCGCGGCGGCGTTGCCACGGGCTCGACGGGGCGAGGAAGCGGCGCCGGACGGGGTGCTCGCGCGTGACCCTCGAGGACGCTTCGCCCGTCTGCCCCCCGTCCGAACCACGCCAACGCGACGCCCGCCCCGATCAGGCCAACGCCGACCCACCAACCCACCGCGCTCAAGGCCATCACGATCCCCCCGCGTCCGGCGTCTTGACGG
>JBEIFN010000318.1:0-3593 GCA_040382435.1 Alphaproteobacteria bacterium | reverse complement strand
GAGGTCCTCGACGCAGAAGCGGCACGCGTCGACCTTGCGCCACCAGATCCGATCCGGGAACACCATCACGCCACCCTCGGCCGGGTGATCGGCGTCGACGTAGAAGCGGTTGCGCGCGGGCGCCCGATGGCGTGCGTGCGCCCCCAACCAGCAAGGTGGAAGGCCGCGAACCTCCCATCGCGCGCCAGCCGCGTCGAGCGGCGCGCTGAAGCGATCGAGCAACGCCGCGACCGCTTGCAGCGACGCGCGGTCGATCGGTCGATCGAGCGGCCACGACAGCATCCAGCGCGACGTCCCTGGCCGCGCGCACACCGCGGTGAGCACCTCCGCCACCGCGCCCTCCAAGGCCGCGTCGAGCGGAACCACCCACGTCCCGGCGTCCCCCATCGAGAGGTCGGCGACATCGCCCGCGACACGCACGACGTCATCTGCCCAGGCCGGCGCGCAGCCGTCGCTCGCGTGGACCACGATCCGTCGAACCCCCTGCGTGCGCCAACGCGCGACCGGCAGCATCGAGGCGACCTCGGCGACCCCCGAGAGGATGACGGTATCGACCGGGGTCGCGCGCGGGCCGCGCTGACCGAGCGTGTAGAAGGCGACCGCCGCATCGACCTCGTCGCCCGAGAGATCTCGCGACGGCGTCTGACGCCAGCCGGCGAGCGCGCGTCCGCGTTGCGCTCCCACGCGCACTTGGAGCGTCGTGGGCGTGGGGACGACGCCGGAAGCGGTAAACCGCAGCATCACGGGCCTCCGTGCCCCGCGGAGGGTCCGCGGATACACGCCCCCGATAACCTCGTGGCCCCGGACCTGACCCCATGACCCTCCGCCCGGCCTGGAAGCTCGCCGCCGCCGCTGCCGTCATCGCCGCTGCCGTCGGCGCGTTCTTCTGGATGAACCCGCCCAACGCCGCTTCCGCCGCCGGTCGGCCGACCGGGCCGTCACCGGCGTGGCAAGGTCGCGGGATGGCACAGACGAGTGAGGCCGTCGCGATCGACCTCTTGGAGCGCGAGGTCGTGCTCTCGCTCCCCCGCACGACGCTTCCCCCATCGGCCGTCAAGGACGTCCGCGTCGACCTCGGCCCGCTCAAGGCGCATGAGATGCGAGGCGCAACCTGGTACGAGGCGGAGCTGCCCTTCCCCATCCCCGAGCGCACGCGCTTTGGCGACGGCGGCCTCACGCTGAGCGTCGACGGCGAGCCCTTCACCTTCACGATCGCCGACCCGTTCGGCGCGGCACCCGGATCGTGGCGCGTCCTCGAAGGAAAGCTCGCGATCTTTGCCTCGAAGGCCCCGAAGAAGGCCGTGATGGAGCGCCCGGGTGCGAGCCGCGACGTGGCGCGCCTCGAGCCCGGCATGTCCGGCCTCGAGGACGGCGCCTACGCGCCCTACCGGCTCACGCTCAAGGCGCAGACGCGACCGGGGCTGCTGCTGCCCGCACCGGCCAGCGCGACGTGGCAGGGCGTCAGCGTCCCCGCTGGCGGCCACTTCCGCGCGTTCGCCGCCCTCGCCTTGGCGACGGGTCATGTCTCGGACGGCGCGACCTTCGTCGTCGAGCTCGTCGCCGCCGGGGCTGCACCCGTCGAGGTCCACCGAACCACCGTCGAGGGCAAGGGCGAGCGCTACGTGGCGATCGACGCAGATCTGGGCGCCTACGCGGGTCAGACGGTCGATCTGGTCGTGCGCACCGAGGCCGGCGCCACCACCGACGCCGACTGGGCCTTCCTTGGCACCCCCGTGATCGACGGCACACCCAACGGGCGGCTGCGTCGGATCCTCGTGGTCGGCCTCGACACCACCAAGCCCGATCACTTTGGCATCAACGGCTACACCAAGCCCACAACGACCGAGTTGGACGCGTGGGCCGAGGACGCCGTGATCTTCGACCGCGCTTGGACGAGCGCGCCGCGCACGCGCCCGAGCTTCCGCGCCGCGACCACCGGCAGGCTGCCGCTCGACGCCGTGTGCGCGCCGCCGATCGCCGAGGCGTTCCACGACGCCGGGTTCGCGACCGCGGGGATCGTCGCCAACATCCACCTCAACCCGCACTTTGGGTTCGACGCCGGCTCCGACCTGTGGTGGCTCGACGGCAAGGCGCTCGTCGACGACCAAGTCGAGCGCGCCCTGCGCTGGCTCGACGTCAACCAGAACCGGGACGTCTTCCTGTTCGTCCACGTCATGGACCCGCACATCTTCTACCGAGCGCCCGACGCCTTCGTCGAAGCGTTCACCAAGGACCTGCCGCCGCTGCCCAAGGATCAGGAGCTGCCCAAGTTCTTCAACCGCTGGCAGGTGCTCAAGTGGGACCGCGCAGGCGAGCTCACCGACCTGCAGAAACAGCACATCGCCGCGCTGTACGACGCCGAGCTCGCGTTCACGAGCCAGCAGCTTCGCCGCCTCCTCGACGCGTTCGAGCGCCCCGAGCACGACAACCTCGTCATCGTCCACAACGACCACGGCGAGGAGCTCTGGGAGCACGGCGGGTTTGAGCACAACCACACGCTGTACAACGACGTCACCGCCGGCCTGTTGTGGGTCAAGCCACCGGGTGGGAGCGGACGACAAGGTGTGCGCTCGCTCTACCCCGCGACGCTCCAAGACATCGCCCCCACCGCGTACGCCTTCGCGGGCCTGACCGCGACGCCGCCGACCGACGGCGTGAGCCTGCTGCCCGTGATCCGCGGCGAGACCAGCGACGCGTGGGACCGCCCGATCCCGATCGGACACCTCCAGTACGACGCCGACCGTTGGGGCGTGGTCCTCGACGACATGAAGTACGTGGTCCTCACCGGATCCGGCAAAGAGGAGCTGTACGACCTCGCCCGCGACCCCGCCGAGCGCGACAACCTCGCGGGCCGCACCGACACCGCGCGTTTTCAGCGCGCGCTGGCCGAGGCGCACAAGATGGACGTCGGACCCGGGTGGCGCGTCAGTGTCCAAGCGCAACCCGGCGCCACGCTTGAGGTGACCTTGCCCGAGCAGGCGCTCGCCGCCGGCGTCATCGACCCCGAACACATCACCCGAAAGCCAGCGAACCAGGAATGGGGCGAGGTCCCCAAGGCGCTCCCGGCTGACGTCGGCACCGTCACCCTGTCCACCGACGGCCGAACCCTGCAGTTCACCGCCGGCGCGCAAGGGCGCGGGGTGCTGTGGGTCCGCTTCGACGGCGACGTCGCAGCGCCCGGGACGGTCGTTCGCGGCGGAGGGGGCGTGACCTCCGAAGCCGACGCGAGCGGCGTCGTCAAGGTCGGCGGCGACACGATGACCTTCGCGCCCGGCGTGGTCGTCGTGCCGCCAGCGAGCGAATGGACGCGCATGCAGGCGTGCATGGGTCAGGGCGAGACGAGCGACGAGACGGTCTGCCAGCTGTGCAGCCTCGGCTACCTCAACGGCCCGACATGCGCGGGTTGTGGCGGTGGTGCGAAGAAGCTGGAGCCCGACGCGGCGCACCCGGACTGAGCGTCACCCGGGGTGCGCGTCAAGGGCGCGACACACCGCCTCGTACGTCCAAGGCTCGAGGTGCTCCAGCCCCGCCGCGGCCTCGACGGACAGCCCGCGCGCCGCGGCCTCCCTGCGCGCAAAACGGACCCGGCCGCT
>JBEIFN010000317.1:0-3609 GCA_040382435.1 Alphaproteobacteria bacterium | reverse complement strand
GCCTCGCACCAGGCGCGCCACAGACCACGCGACCGATCGGGCCGCCAGACAGCGACGCCTTCATCGGCGAACGTCGCGAGCCAGCGCAACAGGTGGGGCCGAAGGATGGCCTCCACGTCCTCACCCGTCATCGCGAGCAGCCACTCCCGGTGCGTCGCGTCCACGCCAAAGCGCCGCCGCCAACGCTCGATGCGCGCGCGCGCGTGCACGACCCAACCCACGGCCGGTTCGTCCTGTGCCTCGTCGGCAGCCTCGCCGAACGCCGGCGTAGCGTCCAACAGGTCCTCAGGGTGAGGATCGAACGCCACGACCCCGAGCGCGACCTCCAGGTTGGACCACAGCGCATCGACCGAAGCCGACGTCCAGCGCGCGGCGACCGGAGCCGGCAGGTCGAGAGGAACGCTCGACAGGACCCGCTCGTGTCGTGCCCGCCACGCGAGGATGCTCGCCTCGATCGGCTGTGGGTCGACCCGCACGATCTCCCGGTAGACGTCCGCCAGCGTCCACCGCTCGCCGTCCCCTTCGATGAGGACCTCCTCGGCGCAGCCGGGGTGACGACGCGCCAGGACCGCCATCACGTCGGCGTCGGTGAACCGCCCCGCATCCCAGCGGGCGCGTTGACGCGCGTGGGGGTCGTGGACGCGCGCGCCGGTGCGTGCAGCCGCTGCCCGGAGTGCTGCCTCGAAGCCGAGCGGTTGATCGCCGTGCAAGGTGTTGTGGTGGACGAACTCCGACAAGGGCGCTTGCCCCGGAAGGTGGTGCGCGAGGTGGGCGACGTGCGCGGCAAGACCGTGGGCGTGCGTCGGGGCGTGCGCGCTCATCGTGCCCCCCCGAGCGCACTGCTGAGCGCGGCGAGCGTCGCCGTCGCAGGCGCGAGCACGGCCGTCGGCCACCACCCCAAGAGCACCGCCCATCCGCCCAACCACGCCGCCGACGCCGACGCCCCCGGGGCGGTGATGCGGACGTCCTCGGCCGCGGGCGAAGGTCCCCACAACAGCCGATCGAGCGCGCGCACCGAGGCGGCCGCACCGAGAAACATCGCCGCGACCAACATCGGCACCAGCCACGGCGCCTGTTGAACGACGGCGACCCAGCCGTGAACCTCTCCGGGAAAGCTGGCGAGCCCGGGCAAGCCGAGCGAGGCCGCGAGCGCGACGGTCCACGCCAACGCCAGCGCGGGTCGCCGACGCGCGAGCGCGCCCACATCCGTCATCGCCGACGATCCGTACGCACGCTCCACGACGCCGACGAGGACGAACAGCAGCGGGGAGACCACGCCATGCGCGACCATCTGGAGCAGCGCGCCCGTCAGCCCCAGCTCCGATCGGGTCGACAGGGCCGCGAGCACCACCCCCATGTGCGAGAGCGACAGGCACGCGATCATCGTCCGAAGGTCCGACGCGCGCCAAGCGAGCAACGCCCCGTGAACCGCTCCCAGCGCCCCGGCGACGCCGAGCACGGGCGCGACCTCTGCCGCCCCGGCAGGGAGCGCGAGGAACGCGCGCAGCAGGCCATACGCCGCCATCTTGACCAGCAGGCCCGAGAGGACCAAGCCCACTCCAGGCCGAACGGAGGTGTAGGTCGGACGAAGCCAGCCGTGCAGCGGCAGCACGGGCAGCTTGACGAAGAAGCCCATCGAGACCCCGACCAGCGCGAGCGCCTGCGTCGACGGGGGAAGGGTGGCCGTCAACGCTGCCAAGCGGTCCATCCGCAGCGCGCCCCCCAACCCCTGGGTGAGCCAGAGCAGCGCGAGCAGCGTCCAGATCGACCCCGCCATCGTCACCTGCAGGAACATCAGGCTCGTCTTGCCGCGGTCGGGCCCTCCCCAGCGACCGACGAGCAGGAACAACGGCACCAGCGTCAGCTCCCACGCGGCGTAGAACAACGCCCAGTCCACCGCCAGAAACACCGCCAACACCACGCTCTCGAGCACCAACAGCGCGACGTGGAAGTTGGCTGCGCGCTCGATGCCGATCTCCACGGCGTGCGCGACCGGAAACACGAGCAGCGTCAGCAACACCAACGGCAGGCTCCAGCCGTCGACACCGATCGCGCTCGGATGCCCCGGCTGAATCGACCAACCGAGGCTGACGACCTGCTGCAACCCGGCCTGCTCGCGATCGAAACCGAGAGCCGTCAGGCCGCCGAGCACGGCGACGCAGGCCGCACCGAGCGTCGCGACCCAGCCAACCGCCCAGCCCGGCACGCGTGCAGGCAACGCCGCGACCACGGCCGCCACGACCCACGGTGCGACAAGCACCGCCAACCAGGTCGTCATGACGCCTTTCCGCGCAGGTGCGTCGCGGCAGGATGCCCCGAGACGGTGCGGAGATCGTCCAGCCCCACGAGCTCGACCGGGACGGTCAGCTCATGCTGGAGACGGTGCAGCGCCTCCATCGAGGTGTGGTCGATCAACGCGGCCGCGCCCAGATCGAGGACGAGCGCGGTCGCTCCCCCCCGCAGGGCCTCGTCGACGTGACGTTCGAGGTCGAGCAAGTTGGTGAACAGCAGCGGCCCCTGCAGCGCCAACGTGACGCGCCCCTCCTCGGCGCAGACGACCATCCCCGTCCGAAACAGGCTGACGCTGCGCGCTGCTCCGAGCAGAAACGACAGCAGGAACCCAGCACCAACGCCCACCAGCAGGTCCTCGCCCAGCGTCAGCGCGAGCGTGGTGACGAACACAGCCCCCTCGTCCCACCCGATCGCGAACACCTTGCGAAGCTCGACCGGGCTGGCGAGGCGCAGTCCTGTCGCCACGAGCATCGCGGCGAGTGCGGCCATCGGGATCTGTTCGAGCACCGACGGCAGAAACGCGACAAAGGCGAGCAAGTAGACGCCGTGCATGAAGTTCGAGCCGCGGGTCCGCGCGCCGTAGCTGACGTTGGCCGACGACCGAACGATCTCCGAGATCATCGGCAAGCCGCCCAGCGACGCGGCCACGAGGTTCGCGAGCCCGGCCGCGAGCAGGTCGCGGTCCATGTCGTAGCGCTCGCGGACCGGATCGAGACCTTCGACCGCGCGCGCCGACAAGACGCTCTCGAGCGTGCCGATGAGCGCGTAGAGCACAATGTAGCGCAGGCTCGCGGCGTCCATGATGTGGGAGAAGTCGGGGAAGGTGATGGCTCCGAGCAGCGTGCTCCCCAGCCGCACCAAGTGCTGAGGACCGACGTCGTAGCTCACCCCTGCCCACACCTCGGTGTGGGGCGCTGAAAGACCCAGCGCCGATCCCGCAGCGATCGCCGCACCGATCACGAACAGTGGTGCAGGCAACGCGCGGAGCGCGGGGATCGGCAGCTTGGGCCACAGCAGCAGCACCGCCAAGCTCACCGCGCCGAGCAGCGCGATCGGCAGGTCGAGGTGCGCGACGCTGCTCGGGACCTCCGCGAGCAGCGCCAGCGGCTCCTTGGCCGTGGGCTTGACGCCGACGAGCAAATGAAATTGCTTGGCGCAGATGATGATGCCGATCGCAGCCATCATGCCGTGCACCGCGCTCGGCGGGAACACGGAGGCAAAGCGGCCCACCCGCATCCGGGACAACGCGATCTGGATCACGGCCGCGACGACGCCGACCGCGAGGGCGCGCCGGTAGCCCGCGAGCGGATCGGGGTC
>JBEIFN010000316.1:0-3614 GCA_040382435.1 Alphaproteobacteria bacterium | reverse complement strand
GCGTCTGCTCCGGGTCACCGTCGTAGTCGAACACGACGCCATCATCGAAGATGATCCGGTAGAACGGCAAGATCGGAATGATCTCGCAATACTTCGAGGTCTCGGGTCCGCCCGAGATCCCCGTCGTCACGCGGACACCGTCAGCGAGCACCTCAGCCGGGAAGTCGCGATCGGCGCCAAGATCGGGCGCGTCACGCTTGAGCGCGAACAGCTCCTCGATGAAGTGCGGCACCGTGATGACGGTCGGTCCCATGTCGAACGTGTAGCCGTCCTGCCGCAGGACCCGGGCCCGGCCGCCAGGGCGGTCGCACTTCTCGAGCACCGTGGTGTCGTAGCCCATCGACTGTAGGCGGATCGCGAGGCTCAGCCCCCCAAAACCCGACCCGATCACCACGGCTGTCTTGCGTGCGTTGCCCATCGTTCCCCCGTTTCACGCACCGCGCTTAGCCGATGTCAGCAGGCGATCCACCCTCGCGCCGGCACGTTTCGTCACACCGGCTGCGTTCACACGGCGTGCCTCCAACGCCGACCAAGGCTAGCGGGGCGCATTCGGAGGCGCCCATGGCTAAGCTCGCCCTGCCCGTCGTCGACCTGCGCGACGCCCGATCCGACGATGCCGACGCCCGCGCGCGCTTCGTCTCTACCCTCGGCCACGCCCTGGAGACCTGGGGTTTCGTGGCCGTGACGGGCCACGGCGTCCCCGAGACCTTGCTGACGCAGACGTATGCCGCCGCCGCTGCGTTCTTCGCGCAACCCACCGAGAGCAAGGCCCGCTGGGAGTTTCCCGAGACGGGCCGCCAACGGGGCTACACCGGCTTTGGCGTCGAACACGCGCGGGACACCGCAGTCGCCGACCTCAAGGAGTTCTGGCAACTCGGACGCGATCTCGGCGCCGATCACCCCCTCCACCGCGACGGCACGCTGCTGCGCAACGTCGTCCCGGCCTCGGACGCGCCGTTCCATACGCTGACGACGGCCTTGTTCACCGCGCTCGACGGGTTCGCGATGGATCTCCTCGACGCGATCGCGCGCTACCTCGATCTCGATGCAGACACCTTGGTCGAAGCCACGCGGGTCGGCAACAGCGTCCTGCGGGTCATCCACTACCCGCCGCTCGGAAGCGACGCGCCGGTCGGCGCCGTGCGGTCGGCCGCGCATGAAGACATCAACCTGCTGACGGTCCTGCCGGCCTCGACGCAGCCCGGCCTCGAGTTGCTCGACAAGGAGAGCGGGGCTTGGCTGTCGATCACGACCCCGCCCAACGTGATGATCTGCGACACGGGCGACATCATGGCGCGGCTGACGGGCGGGCGCCTCAAGTCGACGACCCACCGCGTCGTCAACCCGCCGAGCGCCGACAACGTCGCGCGATACTCGATGCCCTACTTCTGCCACCCCCGCACCGACTTCGTGATCGACCACGGGGAGGGCACGGCGGAGCCGCTCACCGCGGGGGCCTTCCTCCGTCAACGCTTGATCGCCAACGGCGTCCTGAGAGCCTGACGCATGCTGCACGATCTCGGACACGGCGTCTGGTGTTGGGAGAGCGTTCTACGCCTCGGCCCCGGCTTCTACCTCCCGACCCGCAGCGTCGTCCTGCGCCTCGACGACGGGACCCTGTGGATCCACAGCCCGCTCCATCTGCACGAAGACGACGCCGCCGCGCTGGACGCCCTCGGACGCGTCGCCCACCTCGTCGCCCCGAGCGCCCTGCACCACCTCGGCCTCAACCAGGCCGTGGATCGCTGGCCCGACGCGACCCTGTGGGTCCCCGATGGCCTCGCTGCCAAGCGCCCCGACCTCGCGTACGCCAAGCGCCTCTCGGACGCCAACGGTGGCGCCGCCTGGGGCGCGAGCGTCCACACCGCGTCGATCCGCGGCGCGCCGCAGTTCGACGAATGGGTCTTTTTCCACGCACCCACCCAGTCCCTGTTGTGCGCCGACCTGTTCTTCCACGTCGTCGAGGCGCCGGGCTGGCTGACGCCTTGGGTGCTGCGGATGACCGGAACGTGGGGCAAGCTCGCGATGAGCCGCGTCTGGCGTGCCGCCGTCAAGGACCGCGAAGCGTTCCGCACGAGCCTCGAAGCCGTGCTCGCGTGGGCGCCCTCGCGCCTGTTGCCCGGCCACGGCGCCGCGATCCACGAGGACGCGACCGCCCGGCTCGCCGCCGTTTCTGCGTCGTGGCGCACGCCACGGTAGCGGCCGAGCGGCTCGCGACGGCGCACAGGTGGCGCAGCGCCGCGCACCATGCGAAAGGACGACCGAACCCGTCGCTGGAGCCCGCATGTCCCGTAAGACCCTGACCCACGCGCTCGCCGCCTTCGCCGCCTTCGCCCAAGCAGGCGTCGCGCTCGCCGCCGACAAGGCGCCGCTCGGCGACGTCTGCGTCCTGACGGTCACGGACACCAACATGGGCCCGAAGAAGCCGCACGAGGTCATCCTCAAGCTCGACTGCGGCGCCGCGACCACGCCTGCGCTCACCCTGCTTGGCGCCCACATCAACAACGCGGCGACGCTCGCCGAGGGCCTCCAGCTCGCCGTCGGCGCGGGCTTCGAGGTCGAGGGCTACAGCGCTTGGTTGACCGTGACGGGCAACGCCACCGTGCATCAGGCGATCCTCGTCCGCGACGGCCTGCGCGCCGAGGGCGGCGAGTCCGAGGACGAAGAGATCGAAGAAGGTGCGGCCACCGAGGGCGCCGCCACCACCGCTCCGGTCGAGGCGGAGGCCGAGACCGAAGAGACCGACGAGGACTGAACCAGCGCGCGCGTCAGGTCGACGAGGTTGCATCGTCGACCGGCGCAGCGACGTTCGCCTCGGGAGCGGCCGGAAACGTTACCGGCTACACCCGCCGCGTTGAGAGGCTCGTCTGCACATCGGCGACCCGGTCGACGAAGGCACGCAGTTCGGGTTCTGAGAACCCCGAGAACAGGTCGTCGAGGACGGCGTTCGAGACCCGCACCAGGCGTGAGAACTCCGCGCGAGCGCGCGGCGTCGGCTGAACGAGGAGCGCGCGGCCGTCGTTGGGATCGGGCGTGCGCTCGACCCACCCGTCCTCCTCCATCTTGCGGAGCAAGCGACTCGCCGTGACGTCGCTCACACCGAGCTCGGTGGCCACGGCTTGGGCCTGGATCGGCCCGCGGGCGTTGAACAGAACGATCAGGGCGTTGGCTCTCGCGGGCGTGAGCCCACCGAGGCCCGCCCCCTCGAGCCGCTCGGCGGTCCGCAGCAGGATCTGCTGATGCAGGCGTCCGAAGGTGAGCATCGCTTCGGTCTGGAAGCGACGCCACGCGATCTTGTCCGCGCGCGTCCGCTCGGTCATCCGCGCCCCCCACGCGTTCGCGTAACGCAACCCGGCGCAAAAGCCCGACGCCCCCGGCACCTTGCGGTGACGGGGGCGGGGTGTGACGTGACGAAGGTTGGGGTCCTCTTCCGAGCATTCGTGAGCGCGCTGCCGCGTTTCCGCGGCGAACGAAGAGGTTGCGCAAGACCGGGTCCGGTGGCTGTTCGCGAGAGGTTCACTCTTGCGCCATCGCCGCTTCAAACCGCGGGTGGGGCCTCGTTGGGCTTCGACCCCCGTCGCGACCGGCCGCCCTGCGTTGGACGCCCTGCCTCG
>JBEIFN010000315.1:0-3624 GCA_040382435.1 Alphaproteobacteria bacterium | reverse complement strand
GGACGCTCAGGAGACCGCGGACGACTGGCGGCTCAGCACGTCCTTCTCCGTGCCGGCGGCGGCCTTCCCGCTTCAGGCCAAGGTCCGGGCGATGCCGTACGGCGAGGTGTTGTTCGACTCGGAGTTCACGCCCGGCGTCGACGCCGACGGGGTCTTGCTGACCCGACAGTCGGACCTCTCGTTCACGACGGGGCTGTCGCTGTCGAGCGTGGGCGCGCTGCGACGGCTACGCCTCGGTGCGTTCGCCAACCGCGATGTCGCACGGTTCACCGAGAAGCCCACGGAGTTCGGGGGGCGTCTTGAGGTCGAGACCCGGATCGATCTCATCAAGCGATCGGCGTTGACGCTCGGCACGCTGTGGGACATTCAGGCCTACGCAGACACGCCAAAGGATGACCCGTCTGACCTTCGTTTTCGAGGCTCCGGGGAGGTCCGCCTGACCACCCGGTTGGTGCGATGGCTCGGCCTGTCGACGTGGGTGAAGGGGCTGGTGGTGCAGGGGCGCGTGCCCGAGACAGCGCAGGTCGGCGGCACCGTAGCGGTCGGCGCCGCGCTGGACTTTGTCGGTGCGTTTCGCCTCGACGGTCGGGAGCGCCCACCCCCTCCCTAAGGCGCAATGGGGTTGCGTCGCGTCAAAGCTTGGTACGTGACACGCGATGCCATTGTGTCGATCGGCGCCACGCGAGAGGATTCCCGCGCGGGGGCGGCGTGCGCAGTCATTGGGCAACGTGGGCAGGTGTTTGCGGGCTCGTGGGCGCGTGCGCCACGGAGCCTGCTGCGCCGTGGGTCCCGCCTGGCGATGTCGCGCGGTGCGAGGTTGCGCCGCCACCGGCGTTGCACCGGCTGTCGCGGCGTCAGCTCGGTTACGCGCTCAGCGACTTGTTGGGCGTCGATCCCTCTGTCTCGATGTCGTTGCCGGCGGACCTTCAGGACGGCGGCCTCGGTGTGGCGACCGCCTCGCAGCGGCTCGACGCGCCGTGGTCCGCGGCTTGGTTGCGTGTGGCTTCTGACGCCGTCTCCGCGGCCTTCGATGGGGCCGGAGACCTGGCGCTGCTGGTCGACCCCGCCGTCGCGGCCACGGTCGATGTCGCGGTCGGCCACGATGAGCCGTTCGCGGTGTTTACCGAGCCGACCTCGCTGACCTGGGAGGTCGAGATCGCCGAGCCGGGTGTGTACGACGTGGATGTGATCGCCCGCAAGCAGACGTTGTTTCAGGAGGGGGATGCGATCGACGACGACGACGCGGTGGTCACGGTGCGGTTCGACGGCGCGGAGATCGAGCGGGTGGTGCTGAGCAACGAAGGCGATGAGGGGATGCATCACGTCGTACGCGCCACCCTGAACGCCGGGCAGCACCGGGTCGTCGCCGACATCGCGCCGAGCGTGACGCGGTTTGCGTCGATCGCCTCGGTCCACTTGCGCCCGAGCGCGGAGGACGGCCCGCGTCGCAGGACCGCCGTGCTGGACCGCTGGGTCTCTTGCAACCCGCGTGAGGATGCTGGCTGCGTGCGGGAGGTGGTCGCGGGTTTCGCGCGCGTCGCCTGGCGGGCAGAGGCCTCGGACGACGCCGTCGACGCGCTCGTCGAGGCGGTCGATCTGTCCGGAGAAACCGACGTGTATGACGGTCTCGCCTCGGCGTTCCTCGCGGTCCTGCTCGACCCGGCCTTCTTGTTCTTGGTCGAGGCACCCGCGCCCGTCGAAGGTCGCCTCCGGTCCCCCCACGAGTTGCTCGCGCGGTGGGCGACGATCCTGTGGGAGTCGGTGCCTGACGAAGCGCGCCTCGCGTGTGCGGATGCCGGCTGGCAGGGGAAGGGCTGTACCCAGGAGGCGGTTGTCGAGGCCATGCTCTCGGATGCGCGGGCCGACCGCTTCCTGCGCGATCTCGTCGTCGGTTGGCTCGGGCTCGATACCCTGGAGAGCCTCGCGGAGCAGGGCGCTCCCTTGGACCCGGCGCTGCGTGACGCGATGGTGACGTCGGCCATGGAGCGGCTGCGGCGTGTGCTCGTCCAGGGGGACGCGATTGGCACGCTGCTCGCTGGGTCGACGACCTGGGTCGATGGCACCCTCGCGGCGCACTATGGCGTCTCGGCGACCGCGCGGGGCTGGGTCGAGGTACCCGGGCACACGCTGGGATGGTTGACCGACGCCGCGACGTTGACGGCGCATAGCCAGCCTGCTCGGACGTCCCCGACGCGCCGCGGACGGTTCGTCTGGGAGCGGTTGCACTGCCTCGAGGTCGGTGACCGACCTGCCGTGGTCCCGTCGGTCGACGTGGTCGAGCCGGGCGCGGGCATCGAGACGCTGCTCGCCGAGATCGGGCGTGACCCCGCGTGTGCGTCCTGCCATGGGCACCTTGACCCCCTGGGCCTGTCGCTCGAGGGGTTCGACGAGGTCGGTCGGTCGCGCATGGCGCCGCCGCTGACGCAGCCGTGGGTACTCGACGATGGGACGGTGCTTGGATCGCCGGAGGCGGTCGTGCACTGGCTCGGCGAGAACGACGCCTTTGCCAGTTGTGCCAAAGCCTTCTTGGGCACGTGGCTCGTGTACGAGACCCCGTCGGCGGCGACGTCATGCAGCTTGGGTGCGCTCACCACGGCTTCGGACGGGGGCGATTGGCTCCGGGACGCGCTGCTCTCCGACGCGCTGCGGGTTCGCGGGGAGGATGTCCCATGACGCGTGGTTGGACACGGCGAGGCGTCTTGGCGGCCGCGGCGGCCACTGCGGGGTTGCCGTGGCTCGCGCGCTGGGGGGCTGCTGAGGCCGAGGACGCACCGGTAGACGCCGCGAACTTGTTGATCTTGTACGTCCCCAACGGCCTCTGGGTGCAGGACTGGTCGCAGGGGACGCTTACGCTCGACACACTGTCGCCGTTGCTGACGCCGCTCGCTCCGTGGCGTGATGAGCTGCTCGTGGTCCGGGGCCTGCGGCACGCGCCGCTTGCCTTCCATTATGACAACCCGCACGCCAACCTCGCGCCTTCGATCCTGACGGGGGAGGACCTCTCGTCGCGCGCGCCGGTCGGCGCGTCAGGTGGCAGGAGCGTGGATCAGGTCGCGGCAGACGCGCTGGGCGTTCCGGCGCTCGTGCTGTGCGCGGAGGAGCAGGGACCGTGCATCCCGTCCAAGGTCGCCGACCGCGACGAATGCACCTTTTATGGCCACGTTTCGTGGCGGGGACGAGAGACGCCGGTGTTGCCCGAGACCGACCCGGCGGGCGTCCGCGCGCGGCTGTTCGGCACCGAGGTCATCCCGAGCAACGTGCCGCCCGAGGTGTGGCTGCGACGCCAGCAAGGGGCTGCCGATGCCGTGGCGTTGCGCGCGGAGCGCGTGCTGCCTGCGCTCCCGTCGGCGGACCGTCCGCGCGTCTCGGCGTGGCTCGACGCCCTGCGTGGTGCGGCCGTCGCCTCGGGTCGGGTGGCGGCGCCTTGCGGGTTGGGCGAGTGGCCGACGTCGGACGACGCATTCTCGCCGGGCCGTCGGCTGGACGAGCTCGGGGTTGTGGCGGCGTTGGCGCTGTCGTCGGGGACTTCACGCGTGGTGAACCTGTCGCTTGGGCGTGAGAACTCGCGGCGGGTGTTCCCACAGTTCGGGGTCGGCTTGGACCACCACACGCTGTCACACTGGG
>JBEIFN010000314.1:0-3628 GCA_040382435.1 Alphaproteobacteria bacterium | reverse complement strand
GAGGGCACGGAACCCGCCGTGATCGTCGGGATCGGCTACGGCTACGCGAACAGTTACCGCGCGCCCTGCAAGGAGGGACGCTGGCGTGACCTGTCGATCGTGCCCGACAAACGCTGCATGACCGGCGATGCCGCCACCTTCGTCGACGTGTTGTCCAACGAGATCGTGCCGACCGTGCTCTCGGAGCTGCCAGGGAGCGAAGACCGGCTCGCACTTTGGGGCCACAGCCTCGGCGGGCGCACCGCGCTGTGGACGTTGCTCACCACGGGTGCGGAGACGTTCGCGGGCTACGTCGCGGTCGACGGCGCCGCGCCCGAGATCATCGCCACGCAGGCCGAGGTCCTCCAACCAGGCTCGCCGTTGCCGGTGCACCTGTTCCACATGTTCGGGGCGCAGATCGCGGAGGATGGCCAAGCCAACTTCGACGCCGTCAACGCGAGGTTCACCGAGGCCGCGCCGGCCGGGCTGGACTGGACCGTCGAGCGACCCGACGCGGACCATGGCGAGACGATGTCGCTGGGCCTGGAGCGCGGCCTCGGGTGGTTGCTGCCGCGGCTGTAGATGCCGTCGTCGCGTGCTCGTCGCAGATGTCACGCCCTCGGACGCGCAGGGGCACGACAACGTCACGACCCGAAGCCACGCGCCGTGACACCCTCACGCCATGAACATCTCCCTGCTTTTCCTCCTCGCCTGCGCCCCCGAAGATGTCCGGCCGGACGGAGACACCGACCCGGGGCCCCTCCGGGTCGCCCTGTTCACCGACCCGCACGTGATCGCGTCGGACTACGTCTGCTGCGAATCCCCCGGCATCGACACCGAATCGATCACGCAGACCAACGCCCGGCTCGAGGGCACACGCGACCTGTTGCACGCGTTGAATCCCAGGCCCGAGCACGTGTTCATCGACGGCGACATCTTCCACCAGAACTACAAGTGGGACGCACTCGAGGACTACGAGACCCACGAGACCTCGGCTGGAAACGCCGCGGCGCTCCTCGAGACGTTTCAGATCCCGGTCGACCTCACCTGGGGCAACCACGACTACGAGGTGCCCGAGTTCTCCCGCGACTTCAGTCACGCGCTGTTCGACCGCTTGTTCGGAAGGGCGCCGTACACGTCCGTCACGCTCGGGGGATGGAAGTTCGTGCTCGCCAACACGATGTTGGGGCGCACGTGGGACCCCGAGGACCCTGCGTTCGACACCGGGATGGGCTCGTTCGGTCGTGAGCAACTCGCTTGGATCGACGCCGAGCTCTCCGAGGGCCTACCGACCTTCGTCTTCTTCCACCACCCGCTGTACGTCGTCGACAAGGCCGAAGACCCCAACGGCGCGATTCCGGGCATCGAGACCTTGATCGAACGCCACCGCGACACGATCCGCGCCATCTTCGTGGGCCACACCCACCGGTGGATCGATCTGAGCGACGTCTACGGTCTGCCCTACTATGTCGTCGCCGCCACGCGGTACGACAGCGACAACTTCTGGTTGCTCGATCTGGCGCGAGATGGATCGAGCTGGTCGATCCCTGACTTCGACAAGGCGATCTGGGGCACGGTCGAGGCCGAGAGCTGGAACTACGACGTCGTGGCGCCCTAAGGGGCGCCGGTCTCTGAGGCGCCCACCGCCGTGTCGGCCGGCTCCCCCGTCGACGGTGAGACGCCCGAAAGCCGGGTGACGTACCACAAGCCCTCGGACGACAAGGTCAGCGTCTCCAGGTAGCCATCACGGTCCAGATCGACGGCCGCGACCGCACCGAGCGAAGGCCGGGGCAAGCGCCAAACGGCGGGAGCCCCTGGCCCCGAGGCGGTGCGGCGCACCACCCCGAGTCGGCCGTCCGGTGCGAGCACCGTCCAGTCCAGCCGGCCGTCGCCATCCATGTCATGGAAGGCGGACGCGCCGCCGAACACGAACCCACCGGTCCGCCCATCCGGCTCCTGCCAACGCAATGCCCCATCGGACTGCGTCGCGATCGGGACGGGAAGATCCGCATCCGGCCAGACGCCCGTGACGCATCCAGCGGGTTCGCACGTCGTGACGGCCTCGGCCCAAGTCCGCTGCGAGGCCCCCTGCGCGGTGAACCCCACACCGCTGGCCGCGAGATCGGAGACGTCGAGCAACGCGCCTGCGGCATCGTAGAGGCGCCCCCCGTTCGGACCGACGACCGCCGCGCGACCGCGCGTGCACGCGACGTCCACGGCCCCCGCCGCAGCGGCGTCGAACGCCCCGAGCCGCACGTTCAGGCCCGCGGTGACCGCCTGCAAGCCGCCCTCGCCGAGCACCCACAGCACGCCCTCGCACAGCTCCGCGTCCCGCCACGCCCCCAGCGCCGTGGGCAGCGCGACGCGTGCACGGTCCACGGTGCTCGCTGCGGCGTCGTCGACCGTGTACCGACGCACGGTGTAGCCAACCGCGGTGTCTCCGGTCCGAACCAAGGCGCTGAGCGCCGGTCCGTCGGCCGCCACCGCCTCGACCTCGAACCAACCCACCCCATCGGCGAGCGGAACGATCGGCGGGGTCGCGGGGGCCCACGGCGCCGCAGCGCCTACGTCCGCGCCCTCGGTCCACGCCCACGCCAGCCCGTCGTCGGACCACAGGTCCGGGACGGCATCGCGGGCGCGTGCGACACCCACCACCGGTCCGGCGCCGGCTGGCACGTCGAGCGACCACTGCGTCGGCCCGGTCAACCCGGCGGCAAACACGCGCGCCGAGCCGTCGGGCTCGCGGGTCCACAGCGCCTCGGCGACCGCCCCGACCGCCGGAGAGACCGCCCACGCTTGCCCGGCGCTGCGGACCTCGATCACCGAGGCCGGGTAGCGGTCGAGATCGAGGAAGCGGACGGTCCGGTCCCCGGTCGCCGGCTCCAGCGGTCCGAGGAGGACGAGATCCCGCGCGGCGGACCCGAGCAGCGGCAGACCGCCGACGACCTCGGTGCCGGCTGGCACCTCGAGGAGCGGGACCTCGACGGCTTCGAGCCATGCGCCACCCAGCCGCCGCTCCCAGCGCCGCCACCCGCCCGCCGACGGCACCACCTCGAGCACCCGATCGGTGCCGTCGAGGCGCGCGAACACGCCCGCACCCGCCAGCGCGCGCTCGGGCACGTCGAAGCGATCGAGGATGTTCCACCGCCCCGACGGCGCCGACCAAGCCTCGACCGTGTCCGAACCCCCGTCGATCGCGACCCAGGTCACGACGACGTCGCGCTGCCCGTCGCCATCCCAGTCTGCGACATCGAGCGCGGTGGCGACGGCCCCCACCGCGATCCGATGCCCGACCCGGGCGTAGCGCCCAGACGGGGTGCGTTCGAACAGATGCAGGCCACCGTTGGCCACCACTGCGACGCGCAGCGCGGGATCGGCCGCAGGACCACACGTCGAGACCGCCACGGCGCCGTCCGCCAGCGTCAGCAGCGGTTCGGGAACTCCGACACCGCGGTCCAGCCGCAGCGCGTCGCTCGACTGCACGATGACGGAAGCGCCAAGCGACCAAGCGCGCACGGCGGCCGGCGCCGGCGTCCAGGTGGCCTCAGAGGGCGGCACGAACGTTGCCGCGTGCACGTGCCAGAGGGTGGTGGCCCCGTTGGCATCGAACGTGACGCGCCCGCTGCCGGGAAGCACGATGTTGCCCTCG
>JBEIFN010000313.1:0-3631 GCA_040382435.1 Alphaproteobacteria bacterium | reverse complement strand
TGGAGCGACGACGCCTGGCTCGGCGCGCGCCCCTACCTCACCGACACCGCTTGGCACAGCCTGCGGATGCAGCTCGACCAACAACGCGCGGCGGGCCTTCGCAACCGGGTCAAGGACCCCACCCTCGAGCGAACAACGATCACCCGCGTCAGCGTCGACGCTTGGTACGAGGCCGTCACGGTCCGACTGTGGGCGAGCGCGATCGACTGGACCGAGCGGACCCACGGCGAGTTCGTCGGCGGCTCGTCGTCCGAGCCTCGCTACTTCTCCGAATACTGGACGTTCGTCCGCGCGATCGGCGCAAAGGCACCCAAGGGCGATGACCACCATTGCCCGTCGTGCGGCGCCCCGCTCGACAAGGTCAACGCCGCTGGCGTCTGCGGCCATTGCGACACCGTGATCACCCGCGGCGACCACGACTGGGTACTGAGCCGCATCGAGCAAGCCGAAGGGTACGCCGGATGACCCGACGAAGCCTCGCCGACCTCCAAGCCGACGTCGTCGCGTTCTCCGAGGCGCGCGACTGGGGCCAGTTCCACGCACCCCGCAACCTCGCGATGGCGCTGAGCGTCGAGGCGAACGAGCTGTTGGCGCTCTACTTGTGGTGCAAGGACGAAGGTCCCCAGCCGCTCACCGACGCGCGCACCGAGGCGGTCGCCGACGAAGCCGCCGACGTGTTGATGTGCCTGCTGAACTTCGCCCACCGCGCCGGGATCGACCTCGAATCGGCGCTCGCGCGTAAGCTGACGAAGGCGGCCGCGAAGTACCCTGTGGAGCGCGTGCGGGGCTCGGCGTTGAAGTACGACGAATATGCCGGGTGGCGGTCCGACGCCGGCGCCGACACGCCCGACGCGGTGCTAGACTCCAGCGATCCCAGCCGAGGCGACGATGGGTCTGTTTGAGGGCAACGCCGACACCGACACGCTCCGAGCGGTCGCGTTCGCGCGTCTACAGATCGAAGGCGGGCTCGGCCTCGAGTCCGTCGTTGTGGCGATGTCGAAGGCCAACCTCGGCACCGTGAACGCCCTGCTCGCCACGCCCGTCGATCGGATGCGCGCCGGCGAAGACCCGGGTGAGGTCCTTCGCGAAGCCGCCGCAAACGCCCGTAGTCGCGCGCACGCCGAGCTGATCGCGTCGCTGCTCACCGAGGGCCAGGCGGCGATCCAACGGATGGACGAGCTGTGCGAGGCCATCCAGTCCGAGCGGAAGGTCAAGGTCGAGAACTACGCAAAGGGGCTGTCCGGCAAGCTCAACTTCGTCGCGATCCTGGTGTTGGCGGCGTACGTCCCCCTCCTCGTGCGGGTCATCGACGACATTCCACCCAACGCGATCTTGCCCGACATCACCGTACCCGACGCGTTCTACGCCGGTTGGTCGACCTTCCTCGCCGTCGGCTTGACGGTGATCGCGATGACGATGCGGTACGACGGATGAACCTGCCCACGCCAACGTTGTACCGGATCGCGCTCTCGGCATTCGCCATCCCCGTGGCGCTCGGCATCGCGCTCCCGCCCGTGACCGGCGCCTTCGACGCCGGCGAGGCGTTGGCCGAGGCGTTCGGCGTGCGTGGCGCCGGCTTCTGGATCCTCGCCGCCCTCGCCGTGGTGTGCTTCCTCGTCGACGAAGCGATCGCGGCGGCCGACGCGCGCTACGCTGACCAACTCTACGCGCTGCTCAAGGACATCGCCGAGACCGTCCGCAACGGGTCGTCGATCGAGGCCGCTGTCCAGCACCACACTGCCAAGGCACGCGGGGCCGCCGCGGCCGACCTTCGCGAGGCGCTCGACCTCGCACGCAACGTTCCGTTCGACCAGGCGCTGCGCCAGATGGCCGATGACAGCGGACAACCCGCGATGCTTGAGGTCGGCAACGCCGTCGCCACCGCCGTGACCGGTGGCGGTCACATCGGCCCGTCGCTGCGCTGGCTCGCGGGGCACCTCGCGCGGATGCGTGCGAGCGAGGTCGAGTTTACCGGAACCCTTCAGTCACCGCTCCGGGTGCTTCGTGGCATCGCGCTGCTGGCTGGCCCCTTCCTCTACATGCTGATGTTCTTCGCGGTGCGCCCCGAGGCCCGCACGCTCGACACCCCGACGGTCGCGTTCTTCTTCTGGGGCGTACTCGTGATGTCGGCGCTCGACGGCCTCGTGTACGGCCGTTGGTCGCGCGTCGTCCCCAAGCTGCCCGCGTACCTGGCGCTCGTTCGCCTCTCGCTCGGACTGTTCTGACAGGAGATTCTGATGGGTTGGCTCGACTGGCTGCTCGGCAAAGACGACGCAGACCCCGCGCCCGCTTCGGCTCGCGGCACAAAGCCCAGCGACCCCAGCTCCGCGCCTTGCACCGACACGCCGGGCGCCACCGTCTTCGCCGGCCAAGGCGAACACGGCGCCTACGACATCGACGACGCCGTCGCCGCCGGGGGCGGCCAGGCGGTGCTCGATTTTGTCCTCGCCGACGACCTCCTCGAAGAGGTCATGCACAACGGATCAGACCGCCCCTTGGTCGTCTTCCACCGCAGCCATGGCATGTGCGACGTCAACTACCGGTTGGAACCCCACGTGGTCGACCGGTTCATCGGGCGCGTCGCGCAGCGCGTCGGCAAGATCGTCGACGCCCAGCACCCCTTCCTCGATGGTTCGCTCGAGGACGGCAGCCGCGTCAACGCATCGATCCCCCCCTTCTCGGGTGACTGGCCGAACTTCACCATCCGAAAGTTCAGAAAGAACGTGATCACGGTGCCAGAATTGATCCGCTTCGGCGCGCTGAGCCCGGAGGCAGCGGCGTTCCTGTGGGTGGCGATCGAGGGCCTCGGACGGCACGCGGCCAACGTGCTCGTCGTCGGCGGCACGGGCTCAGGCAAGACGACCTTGTTGAACGCGCTCGCGTGGTTTGCCCCTCGCCACCACCGGATCGTGCTGATCGAAGACACGCGGGAGCTGCGCGTTCCGCACCCAAACACGCTGCAGATGGCGAGCGGCAACGGCGTGACGATGAACGACCTGCTCGTCAACGCCCTCCGTCAACGGCCGGACCGCATCCTCGTCGGCGAGGTCCGCGGTCCCGAAGCGGCCACCCTGTTCACCGCGATGAACACAGGCCACGACGGGTGCATGGGCACCCTGCACGCCAATTCGGCCCGTGAGAGCATGATGCGCATCACCAGCGCGCCGATGAGCGTCCCCCTGATGCAGGTCAACGCGCTCGATCTGGTCGTGGTGCAGCAACGCAAGCAGACCGACAGCGGCACGCGCCGCTTCTGTTCCGAGATCACCGAAGTCAGCGGCGTCGGCGGCGACACCGCGCGGCTCAACCAGTTGTTCGCTTGGAACGAGTTCAAGAAGGAGCTGAGCGACACCGAGGTGCCGTCTCGCCTACGCACGAAGATCTGCCAGGCGGCGGGGATCAACGCCAAGCAGTTCAACGACATCCTCGTCCGCCGCCGCGATATCCTGAGCGACCTCGCGGAGCGCAAGGCGTCTCCCGACCAAGTGGCGGCCGCGTTGCAAGCCGAGTCTGCCCGGCCGCTACGCTGACGCTAGGCAGGGAACACCCGACTACCAGCCGGTATCGAACCCGCCCCCTCCGCCGCCGCCTCCGCCGCCGCCGCCGCCGCCGAAGAAGCCGGAGTCGAACC
>JBEIFN010000312.1:0-3638 GCA_040382435.1 Alphaproteobacteria bacterium | reverse complement strand
GTTCGCCGATCTCGACGAGGTCATCCGGATCATCCGCGCGTCCGACGGCAAGAAGGACGCGGCGAACAAGCTGATGGCCCGGTTCCCCCTCGACGAGGTTCAGACCGACGCGATCCTCGAGCTGATGCTCTACAAGATCGCCAAGCTCGAGATCCGGATCATCCTCGACGAGCTCGAAGAGAAGCGCGCGGAGGCCGCGCGGATCCGCGGCATCATGGGGTCCGAGGCCCGCATGTGGGAGCAGGTCCGCGCCGAGCTGATCGCGCTCCGACAAGCCTACGCGGCCACGCGTCGGACGCTGCTCGGGGCACCCGCGCAAGCCATCACCTTCGAGGCGTCCGACTACGTCGTCTCCGAAGAGACCTTCGTCGTCCTTACGCGCGACGCTTGGGTCAAGCGCCAGTCCTCGTTCACCGACGTCAGCAAGATCCGGGTCCGCGAAGGCGACGAGGTGGGCTGGCTGCTGCGCGCCGAGACCACCACCAACCTGCTGTTGATGATGAGTGACGGCACGGCCTACACCGTGCGCGTCGGCGACCTGCCCGCCACCACCGGCCACGGCGTGCCCCTCTCGCGTCAGGTCGGCCTCGCCGACGGCGCGCGAATCGCCGGGGTCGCCTTGCTCGACGGCAGCCACGCCGCGCTGCCGGGCGGCCCACGCGGCGCCGACGACCCCGCCGGTCCTTACGTGCTCGGCGTGACCAAGCTCGGGCGGGCGATGCGCCTGCCGCTCGAAGCGTACGCCGAGACGAGCACGCGCGCAGGTCGACGCTTCGCGCGGCTCGACGACGGCGACGCCGTGCTGTTCGCCGACGTCGTGGGGGGCGCCGAGAACCTCGGCCTCGGAAGCCGTGAAGGCAACGTCCTCGCCTTCCCCGTCGCCGAGATCAACCTGCTGCGCGCCGCCGGTAAGGGCACCACGGCGATGGGTCTCAAGGACGGCGATGAGCTCGTCGTCGCCGGGCTCGCGCTCGGCAAGGATGTGGCGTGCCGCGCGGTCGCACACACCGGCGGGCTCGGCAAGGACGTCGAGATCGGGGTCGGCGCGCTCGGCATGGGCGCCCGTGCGGCCCGCGGCAAGTCGTTGTTCCGCAAGGGCCGCCTCGAACCGGCCCGCGCCGTGCCCGTCGTCCGCGTGGGTAACGCTGTGGCCACCGCCGCGACGTCGGAGGAGCAGGCATGAGCGGCTACTCCACTTCAGACATCGTCTACCTCGAAGGCCTCGAACCGGTCCGCAAGCGGCCCGGCATGTACATCGGCGGCACCGATGGCCACGGCCTGCACCACCTCCTGTGGGAGATCGTCGACAACGCGGTCGACGAAGCGATGAACGGCCACGCCTCGCAGATCAAGGTCACCCTCGACAAGGCCGGGCGCGTCGCCACCGTCTCCGACAACGGCCGCGGCATCCCCGTCGATGTCCACCCCAAGCATGGGCTGACGGGCGTCGAGATGGTGTTCACCAAGCTCCACGCAGGCGCCAAGTTCGAAAACGCCGCCTACGCCGCATCCGGCGGCCTGCATGGCGTCGGCGCGAGCGTGGTGAACGCCCTCTCCACCCGACTCGAAGTCCGTGTGAAGCGCGGAGGCCAAGAGTACCGGCAGACGTACCGGCGTGGACGTCCGCAAGGCGCGCTCGAAGTCGTCGGACCGGCGCGCGGCAGCGGCACCACCGTCACGTTCGAGCCCGACCCCGAGATCTTCGAGGAGCTCGACTTCGACGCGGAGCTGATCCGCAAGCGGCTCGAGATCAAGACGTGGGTCAACCCCGGCTTGCGCATCACGTTCCGCGACGAGGCCAAGGGCGAGACGATCGAGCTGGTCCACGAGGCCGGCCTCGCGGACCGCGTCGGAACGCTCGTCCAAGAACAAGGGTCTCCGCCCATCCTCGACGCGCCCGTGGTGGTCGCCAAGGATGAGGGCGCCACGAAGATCCGCGTCGCGATGACCTGGACGGAAGCCCCGCGCGAGCACGTCACCTGCTTTGCCAACGCCATCCCCAACCCGGTCGGCGGTACGCACGAGCAGGGTTTGCGCGACGGCATCGTCAAGGCGTTGCGGGCGTTCATCGACACGCACAACCTGCTGCCCCGCGGCGTTGCGTTGTCGGCCGAAGACCTGCGCGAAGGGCTGATCGGCGTCGTGAGTGTCACGCTCCCCGACCCGAAGTTCCAGTCCCAAACCAAAGACAAGCTGCTCAACACCGAGATCCGCGGCATGGTCGAGGCCGCGGTCCGGCAGGCGTTCGAGCCGTGGCTGCACGCCAACCGTGGCCGCGGCGAGAGCCTCGTCCAACGCGCGATCCAAGCGTTCAAGGCGCGCGAAGCGAGCCGGAAGGCGGCCACCGAGGTCCGGCGCAAGTCCCCCACCACCTCGCGGATCGCGCTGCCCGGCAAGCTCGCCGACTGCAGCTCGTCGGATCCGGGCGAGTCCGAGCTGTTCATCGTCGAGGGCGACTCCGCCGGAGGCTCGGCGAAGCAGGGTCGCAACCGCCGCACCCAGGCGATCCTGCCGATCCGCGGCAAGGTGCTCAACGCGCAGCAGGCCACCCTCAACAAGGTGCTTCAAAACCGCGAACTTCAGGACATCGTCACCGCGCTCGGCTGCGGGATGGGGCCGCAGTTCAAGGAGGACAAGCTCCGCTACGGGCGGATCGTCCTGTTGATGGACGCCGACTCCGACGGGCATCACATCGCGACCCTGCTGCTCACCTTCTTCTACCGACACCTGTGGCCGCTGATCGAGCGCGGCTACGTCTACATCGCGATGCCGCCGCTGTACCGCATCGTCGTCGGCAAAGAGAGCCACTGGGCGATCGACGACGCCGACCGCGCGCGCATCCTCGCGTCGGTACCGAAACGCGCCAAGGTCGAGATCACGCGATTCAAAGGTCTCGGCGAAATGCCGCCTTCCACGCTGTTTGAGACGACCCTCGACCCGGCGCGCCGACGCCTCGTTTTGGTGACCCTCCCCGACGCCGCCCTCGCCCATCGCACCATGGACGAGCTGCTCGGCGACGACCCGTCGTCCCGCTACCGCTTCATCATGGAGCGCGCGCGCGAGGTCGACGACCTCGACATCTGACCCTCCTCCTCGGACGCATGCATGACCGGCAAGCAGGAACCTGCTGAGTACGTGAAACAGGGCATCGGCTTGCTGGCCGAAGGCGACCGTGAAGGCGCCGTGCTCATGTTCCAGACGGCGCTCGAGATGGCGCCGGAGCATGCGGAGGCCGCGCTCCACCTCGGTGAGACGTTCATGACGCTGCGGAGCTGGACGAACGCTGCAGAGGCGTTCCGACTGGCCGCAGCCCACGCCGAGCATCCCGCAGGCCCCATCCCGATGGCCGCCGCGCTGCACGCCCTCGGTGCCGCGTTGCTCGAGTGCGGCCTCATCCACGAGGCGGCCGAACGCCTCGCCGACGCCGCGGCCCGCGAGGGACGCCCCGAGGTTTGGCTGGCGCTCGGACGCGCCAAGCGCAAGCTGCACGACCACGAAGGCGCGCTAGCCGCCTACCGAGAGGCCGCCCAGCGCAAGCCCGACGACATCCGCCCCTCCCGCGGGGTCGCGGCGTGCCTGACCGCGCTCGGTCGCTACGACGAGGCTCAGGCGCTGTGGGCGGACGTCGAGGCGCGCTT
>JBEIFN010000311.1:0-3639 GCA_040382435.1 Alphaproteobacteria bacterium | reverse complement strand
TCGCCTGCCACTGCTGGTTCTCGCTGCGGAAGAACCCGAGCTTCTCGCGGATGCCGAGCTCGCTGCGGACGATCTCGGGGACGAGATGGACCTCGCCGGCGGGCAGGAGCGAGAGCACCGAGAGCGTGATCGCCGAGACGGCGACGCGCGCTTCGGGCAGGCCGTCGAAGGCCACCGCGAGGGTGACGCCGACGAACGGGACGGCCGGGACGAGGATGCGGAACCACGCCATGTAGTCGCCGCTGACGACCACAGCGTAGGCGACCACGCCGAGCGCCATCGTCGCGGCGAACGCGCCCACCCCGTTGCCGTGGTCGGAGCGGAACGCGCGCCGCATTGCCCACGGCCAAGCCAGCGGGGACAGCAACGTGGTCGCGAACAATCCGATGTACATGCTGCCGCGCAACAGGGTGATCGGGTTGAGGTGGACCTTCGCGAGGGCGGTGTTGGCGACCCACGCGTGGTAGGTCTGGAACCGCCACAGCTCGAACACGCCGAACGCGACTGCGACGATCGTGGCGTAGGTGAGGATCTGACGGCGGTCGTCGCCCTCGCGCCAACGGCCATCCGCCACCGCCCGGGCCGTGGCGAGCGCGCCGATCACGGCCGCCCACGCCACGCCCTCGGTGCGTAGCAGGCTCAGCACGATGGCGGCGAGGCCGGCCCACACGCCCCACCGCGGTCCGCGCCGGTCGACCAGCAGCAACCACGTCCCGAAGAACGCGAGCGTAAACGGCATCGTCTCGAGGCCCGAGGTGCTCCACACCGCGAACGGCGGGAAGGTCGCGACGAACAGCGTCGCCCCCGCTGCGGCTTGTGGACTCACGCCGAGGCGCAGCCGCGTGAACCGGTAGAGGACGATCAGCAGCACCATGCCCGTGAATGCCGAGACGTAGGGCATGGACTGTGCTGGCGGAAGCCCTGCGCGCTCGGAGATCGCGCCGAGCACCATCCATAGCCAGTCGGAGTAGCCCTCGACCGGCGGGCTGCCGTCGGTGTTGTACACGGCGCCCGCGCCCTGAGCGAGGTTGCGGCTGTACCGCCACGTGATGAAGGCGTCGTCGCAGACGAAGCCGTAACGGTTGGTCAGGAACAGCCATGGCAGCAACAGCAGGGCGAGCAGCCCGTGCTCCTGGGGCGCCAGCCGGGGCGCGCGCATCCAGCCTCCCTCGCGGCGTTCTGGACGTCGCTCGAAGGCGTGACCTAATGGGCTGAAGGCGTCGCTGTCAACGCCGGTCGCGGCGTGCTGGCGTCGGGTTAGGCAGCTTCGCGGAGGCGCGATGAGGGCGGCGTGGCGGTTGGCGACGCGGGGGTCTCCGCTCGCGGTGGCGCAGAGCCAGCAGGTGGCGGACGCGGTCACGGCGGCGACGGGCGTGCCGGTGGAGCTCGTCCTCGTCACGACGCGTGGCGATCGCGTCACCGATCGGCCGCTCGGCCAGGTGGGGGGCAAGGGTTTGTTCACCAAAGAAGTCGAAGAAGCCGTCCTTCGCGGCGATGCCGACTTCGCGGTCCATTCGGCCAAGGATCTCCCGACCGAGCGGCCGGACGGTCTGGTGCTCGGGGCGGTGCCGGTTCGTCAGGATCCCCGAGATGTGCTCGTCGGCGCCACGCTCGCGGGCCTCAAGGACGGCGCGGTCGTCGGCACGGGCTCGCTCCGTCGTCAACGCCAGCTCGCGGCGCGCCGACCCGACCTGAGGTTCGTCGATGTGCGCGGCAACATCGACACGCGGCTCGCCAAGGCGGCTCGGGGTGACGTCGACGCGATCGTGCTCGCGGCCGCGGGGCTGAACCGTCTCGGCGTCGCGCTGCCGCTCCATGAAGCGCTCTCGGTCACGGACTGCTTGCCTGCGGTGGGGCAGGGGGCGCTCGCCGTGGAGTGCCGAGGCGACGACGACGCCGTGCGCGCGGGGCTCGCCGCGATCGACCACGCCCCGACGCGCCTGTGTCTCGACGTCGAGCGGGCGTTCTTGATCGCACTGAGCGGTGGATGCTCGGTCCCTGCCGCGTGTCACGCCATCTGCGCGGGCGACGACTGGGTGTCGGTCGTCGGATGGCATGACGGCGTGGGCGCCGACCGTTGGCGCGGTCCATCAGACTACGCGGTCGCGGCTGGCGCGGCGATCGGTGCCGCGCTGCGTTGACGGCGTCGGCGCCGTGTGAGGGGCGCGGGGGCGTGGGGTCGGTTAGCCCCGCCCGCCTCACCCTCGTTGGGAGCGCGCCATGACCGCCGAGCTGCCGATCCTCGACTTTATCCTTGCGAACTACCACAACTTCAACGCCCGCGCGACGCGCGACGCGACCCTCGCGGCGTGGCGTCACTACGAGGCGGGCGGCAAGATGTTCTGGGCGATGGCCGGCGCGATGTCGAGCGCGCAGCTCGGGATCGTGCTCGCGCCTGCGATCCGCGAAGGCCTCGTTCACGGCATGTCGGTCACCGGCGCGAACATCGAGGAATCGCTGTTCCGGCTCGTCGCCCACAACGCGTACAAGGACTTCCCCGACTACCGTTATCTCACCAAGGAAGACGATACGAAGATCCTCGAAGATCGCATGCGTCGCGTCACAGACACCTCGATCCCCGAGGACGAGGCGTTCCGCGCCGTCGAGAAGATCGTCGTGCCGATGTGGGAGGCGGCGAGCACCTCGGGGGACCGCAAGTTCTGGCACGAGTACTTCTACGCGTTGATTCAGGCGATCCCTGCATCGTCGCACGAGGGGCCCGCCGACGAATGCTGGCTGCTCGCTGCGGCTCAGGCGGGGATCCCCATCGTGGTCCCGGGCTACGAGGACTCTACCTTCGGCAACATCTTCGCGAGCCACGTGAAGTACGGCGAATTCCCGGCGAGCATCGCCAAGTCGGGGATCGAGTACATGGCTTGGTTCTACGATCGCTACGAAGAACTCGCCGCAGGCAAGGGCGTCGGCTTCTTCCAGATCGGTGGTGGGATCGCGGGGGACTTCCCGATCTGCGTCGTCCCGTCGATCAAGTACGACCTTGGCCGTCCGGTGCAGCCGTGGGCGTACTTCTGCCAGATCAGCGACAGCACCACCTCGTACGGCAGTTACTCGGGCGCGACGCCCAACGAGAAGATCACGTGGGACAAGCTGACGAAGGACACGCCGATGTTCGTCGTCGAGTCCGACGCCACGATCGTGGTGCCGCTCATGCTGCGCGCGCTGCTCGAAGCCAAGCGCAACCCCGAGGCCGCCAACGCGCTGATCGCGAAGTACGGCCTCGCCTGAGTCGTTGGGTCAGCGGGCCTTGAGCGCGTCGAGCAAGAACGCGTAGCGGTCCGCGACCTCCTCGATCTGCAGGCGCACGGGCGTTCCAGCGCCGTGTCCGGCGCGCGTCTCGACGCGGAGCAGGATCGGGGCCTCGCCCTGCTGGGCTGCCTGCAACGCGGCGGCGAACTTGTAGGAGTGCGCCGGCACCACTCGGTCGTCGTGGTCGCCGGTGGTCACCAAGATCGCGGGGTAGTTCGCCGGCTTGGCGTTGTGCACCGGCGAGTAGGCGTACAGCGCGCGGAACATCGCCTCGTCCTCGTCGGAGCGGCCGTAGTCGCTCGCCCAAGCCCACCCGATGGTGAAGCGGTGGTAGCGCAGCATGTCGAGGACGCCGACGCTCGGCACCGCCGCGGC
>JBEIFN010000310.1:0-3639 GCA_040382435.1 Alphaproteobacteria bacterium | reverse complement strand
CCCGGTCGCGGCGGTGCATCTCGGATGGCCGCGCGAGGCGGGCGACCGGCGTGGCTTCGGGTGGCTCGCACCGCCGTCGTGCTCGCCAGAGGTGCTCGGTGCGTTGTGGGTCAGCTCCACCTTCCCCGGGCACGCGCCCGGTCAGGCGCTCGTGCGCGTCCTGCTCGGAGGCACGCGTGCCCCCGACCTCGTCGAGGCGTCCGACGACGCGCTCGTGACGGCGGCGCGTGCGGCCGTCGCCACGGTTGAGGGTCGCAACGCGCGCCCCGCTTGGGTCCACGTCGCACGCCACCGCGGCGGCATTCCACAGCCGCCACCCGGGCACGCCGAGCGCCTTTGGGCGTGGGAGTCTGCGAACCCCGGTGTGGCGATGCTCGGCTGGGGCTGGCGAGGGCCCGGCCTGTCGACGCTGGCCGACGAGGCCCTGTCGGTCCTCGGTTGACAACCGGCCCCGGCCGGGGCTCTGCTTGCGGCGGAGGTGGCGGTGAAGACCTACGAGATGAACTGGGACTGTGGCGGCTGCGGCACCAAGGGCCTGCTCGGCAAGACCCATCGTCACTGCCCGGTGTGCGGCATGCCGCAGGACCCCGACAAGCGGTACTTCCCCCCCGACGACCAGAAGGTGGCGGTCGAGGACCACCCGTTCGTGGGCGCCGACAAGCGGTGTCGGGCGTGCGACGCGCCCGTCGTCGCCACCGCGGCGTTCTGCGGCGTCTGCGGATGCCCGACCGACGCGGCCCGGGAGGCCAAGCGTCGGGATGACGTCGTGACGCAGGATGGGGCCGTGGTGGCGGCGGTGAACGACGCCCCCGCTGCGCCGTCAGGGTCGAGCAAGACGTGGTGGGTGCTCGGCGCGATCGCTGCCGTGATCGTCGTGGTCGGCGTGCTCGCGAGCTGGAGCTCCGAGGCCACCGCCACGCTGACGGCCCGCACGTGGTCGCGCACGATCGGTGTGCAAACCTACCAGCTCGTCGAAGAGGCGGCGTGGCGCGATGAGCTTCCGGTCGGCGCCTACAGCAAGGGCTGTACGCAAAAGGAACGGACGACCAAGGACGTCCCCGACGGCGAGACGTGCACCACCACGAAGAAGGACCAGGGCGACGGCACGTTCACCGAGCGGCAGGAGTGCAAGCCCAAGTTCAAGAAGGAGCCGGTGATGGACGCTTGGTGTCGCTACGACGCGCCGAAGTGGGTCCAGACGTCGGAGGAGACGGCCAAGGGCGACGCGGACGCCTCGCCGACGTGGCCGAGCGTGGCGGTCACGGGTTGCGCTGCGCTCGGGTGTACCCGCGAGGGCGCGCGGACGGAGGCGTACGTGCTGCAGGTCACCGGGCCGGACGGCAAGGCGCAGACATGTGAGGTCGGCGAGGACGTGTGGTCGGGCCTGTCCGAAGGTCAGTCGGTCGTGGTGGCGTACGGGCTGGCGGGCGGCTTGAGCTGCGCCGACATCCACGCGGCACCCTGAGGCTAGCGCGGCACGCGGACCTTGAGTCGAACGGGGTGGTGGTCGGAGACGGGCTCCCCGTCGACCCGCCACCACGCCGCCTGTCGGCTGCCTTCCCGCGGCCAGAACACCTCGGCCCGGACGACGCGGAGGTCGAACGAGGGCAGCAGCCAGTCGAGGCGCAGGTTGCCGACCTTCGGTCCGACGTCGACCGTGTCGAGGGCGGGGTCGCCGCGGTGCAGAAGGTTGGCCTCCCCCTCGCGCGCGGCGGCTTCGACGGCGCCGCGGCTCGTTGGCTTCGCGTCGGCTGCGCGCGGGTGTTCGGCGAGCGCTCGGATCGCGTCCTTGTGCCCGTCGCCGTCCACGGGGTCGGCGTTGAGGTCGCCGGCGATCACGAACGACGCGTCGGCGGGCAGGGTGACGGCGGCGTCTGCATCGTCGACGAGGGGGGCACCGTCCAAGTAGGCCGTCCACAGGCCCAGCTCGGCGGCGTTTCGCCAGCCGTTGCGGTCCTCGGCGCCGTCGAACACGGGCGGCGTCGGGTGGCTGACGAGCAGGTGCAAGCCGCGGCCGACCTCGACCGTGACGTCGAGGTGCGTCTTGCTGGACAGCCGCAGCGCCTCGCGGACATCGGGCGTCCAGAAGTCCTCGGGCGCGGGGGTCGACGGGTCGTCGGGGAAGCGGGCGCCTGGGAGATCGGCCCAGCGGGTCTCGGCGAACGTGTGGGGGTCGCGCAGCGGGAGCCGGCTGAGCACCGCGAGCCCGTACTGTCCGCGGTAGACCCCGAAGCCGAATGCGTCGGCGCCGTAGGCACGGCTGCCGGGGGCGTGATCGTGGCGCCCGTCGTGGTCGAGGTCGTGCCCGCTCGGTTCGCCGGTGTTGCTCGGCGGTGCGAGGCGGTAGGGGAACGAGAGCGCAGGCGCGCGGCCCTGCTGCACCGCGAGGTAGCCGTCGGCGAACGCGTCGAGCGTCGCCCCGCCATCGGCGTCGATTTCGTTGAGGATCAGTACGTCGGGGCGCAGGTGCTGCACGATGCGCGCGACGGCGCGGGCCTGGGCGGAGCCGGTCTGCAGCTCGGCGAGCAGGGCGCCGGGTGTGTCGCGGTACATCGAGACGTTGAACGTGACGAGGGTGATCGTGTCGGCGGCAGGCTCGGCTCGGGTGGGGGTCGCGATCGCGTGGAGCGTCGCGGCGACGGCCACCGTCATCAGGCGTTGCATGGAGGGCTCCGCGGTGGATCTTGGCGCAACCGTGTCGTATCGTGCGGGGTGGCGCGGGGCTGTCTCGAAGGCGGCACGCGGCGGGGGAGGGGTGATGCGTCCGTGGATCGGATGGGTGGTGCTGGCGAGTGCGTGCGGCGGCCTGACGTCGCTGACCAAGCCGGGTGACGGCGCTGGGGCCGGCGATACCGACGCGCTGGGCGGCGCGGATACCCCGGCCGACAGCGAGGCGAACGAGACGTCGGACACGCCTGCGCCCCCGATCGACACGGCGATCTTCGACACCTCGGCGCCCGCCGGCGGCGGTCCAGGTGGGGGATCGGGCGGCGGTGCTGGGACGGAGACGCAGTGCGCGAACGGGCGTGACGACGACGCCGATGGTGATGTCGACTGCGAGGACGCAGACTGCGGCGCGGTCTGTGACCAAGACGGGGACGGGTTCATCCGCACCGACGGCGGCGGCGACGACTGCGACGACCTCAGCGCGGCCGTGCGACCGGGCGCCGCCGAGGCGTGCAACACCGTCGACGACGACTGCGACGGGCTGGTCGACGACGACGACCCCGGCGTGACGGGCGGCACGCTGTACTACGTCGACGCCGACGGCGACGGTTACGGCGTCTCGGGCCAGACCCAGCTGCTGTGCGACGCGGCGGGGCTACCGTTCGCCAGCGTGGCCGGGGACTGCAACGATGGCTCGGCGGCGGCCAACCCCGGCGAGGCGGAGCGGTTGTGCGACGGGGTCGACAACGACTGCACCGCCGGTTCGCCCGACGTCGCCGACGGCGACGGTGATGGCTACCCGAGCTGTGATGCCCTCGCCGAGTCGTTCGAGGCCGCCTTGCCCGCGTCGTGGGTCAGCGGCGGTAGCGCGACGTGGGCCCGCGTCACCAACGCCGCCCGGAGCGGGGCGCGGGCGCTGTCCAACGGCGACATCGGCGACAGCCAGTCGACCTGGGTCGAGCGCGACATCGT